>CAMDHS010000335.1 GCA_945898115.1 Comamonas sp. lk | reverse complement strand
AAGCGCCGCTAGCGCCCATGCTGCGCGCAGCCATGGACGCGGGCTTGGTGAGCGCTGCGCTTTACACGGGCCGCTGGACCGATGTGGGCACGCCGCAGCGTCTGGCAGAGCTCAACCGCTAGGGGAGCGCGGCGCCTCTTTTGCTGTTTAAGCGCCCAACAGCCTGCGGCCCAGCAAGCCGGGTATGTCACGGCGCCCATCGGCGATCAGGTAAATCACCACCTGGTTTTCAAGCACCCGGTAAATCACGCGGTAGGGCTTGAAAAAGACCTGCCGGTACTCTTTGATACCCACCGCCAACAGCTCTTTGGGATAGCTGCCACGCTGCGGCAGTTGCGAGAGCGTGTCTGTGGTTTCCAGCAGTTGGTCCAACACACGGTTTGCGTTGGCCACACAGTCAAATTCGGCGATGTAGTCGAAGATGGCTTCCAAGTCTTGCTCCGCGCCCGCGGTCAGCACCACCCCATAGTTGGCAGGCAAATCGGCCATGCTGCTGGGCGCGGTTAGAGGGCTGCGTGTTTGGCGCGCAAGCGCTTCACCACATCGGCCACGGGCTTGAGCTTGCCTTGGGCGATGTCTTGGTTCCCTAGCGCCAGTATTTTTAACAGCGCTAGGGTGTCTTGGGTAGCTTCGTAGCTGGCAAGGTCTTGCAGCACGGCGCGCGCTTCGCCGTTTTGGGTAATGACCAAAGGCTCCCGGTCTTGGGCGATTTGCGCCAGCACTTGCGCCGCATGGGCTTTGAGGTAGCTGATGGGTTTGACTTGGGTGGAGTAGTGCATGGGAGCGGCTTTGCGTTGTGGACTGTGCTTTGCAGGTGGACTGAATGTAGTCTTTTAAAAGCCTGCTTGCAAGCAGGCTGACCCGCCAAAGTGCTTGGCTGCAGCGGCACTCCTACAATCTTGCTATGACCCCTACTACCACCATGTACGCCGACCGCCGCGCCCGCCTGGCCCAGCACATCGGACCCCAGGGCATCGCCCTGATTCCTACTGCCCCTGAGCAGCAGCGCAATCGGGACGCGGATTTTTTGTACCGCTTTGACAGCTACTTTCATTACCTGAGCGGATTTACCGAGCCACGGGCTTGGCTGGTGATTACCGGCAGCGGCAAAAGCGTGCTGTTTTGCCTGCCCAAAGACCTGGAGCGCGAAACCTGGGACGGCCGGCGCCTGGGGCCACAGGCCGCACCCGCCGCGCTGGGCGTGGACGAGGCCTATTCGATCGACGAACTCGACACCCGCTTGCCACTGCTGATGGACGGCAGCGACACCGTGTGGTACCCGTTTGCCACCCACAAGGGGCTGGACGCCCGGGTCAATAACTGGCTGCAGCCGCTGCGCGACCGGGTGCGGTTTGGTGCCCTGTGCCCGGCCAGCCAGCGCGACCTGTGCGTGCCGCTGGATGAAATGCGTTTGGTGAAAGACGCGTTTGAACAAGCCACCATGCGCCGCGCTGCGCAAATCAGCGCCGGGGGCCACATCCGCGCCATGCAGACGAGCGCCCGCATGCTGCGCGCAGGCAAAGAGGTGCGCGAGTACCACCTGGACGCCGAACTGCTGCACGAGTTTCGCCTGCACGGCTCGCAATGTCCGGCCTATGGATCCATCGTGGCAGCGGGCGACAACGCTTGCGTGCTGCACTACCGCGCCGACGCCGGCCTGGTGCGCGACGGGGAGCTGGTGCTGATTGATGCGGGCTGCGAGTTGGACGGCTACGCTTCGGACATTACCCGCACGTTCCCCGCCAACGGCAAATTCAGCGGGCCGCAGCGCGCGCTCTACGAGCTGGTGCTCGCCTCGCAGCAGGCGGCGGTGGATGCCACCCACGCCGGTGCTCGCTTTACCGACCCCCACGAGGCCACCGTCAAGGTGCTGGCACAAGGCATGCTGGATTTGGGGCTGCTGGACGCCAACAAGGTGGGCAGCCTGCAGGATGTGATCGAGAAGCGCGCTTATTTTCAGTTTTACATGCACCGCACCGGCCACTGGCTGGGCATGGACGTGCACGACTGCGGCGCCTATACCGAACCCAGCGAAATCGGCCAAAGCACCATTCGCCAGGACGCGCTTACCGGCGAGCGCATCGTCAACCGACCGGCCCGCATCCTGCGCGCAGGCATGGTGCTGACCATCGAGCCCGGCATTTATGTGCGCCCCGCGCCGGGCGTGCCCGAGCAGTTCCATGGCATTGGCATCCGCATCGAAGACGACGCCATCGTCACGGACACCGGCTGCGAGCTGATCAGCCGTGGCGTGCCGGTGGAAGTGGACGCGATTGAAGCGCTGATGCGCGCTTGACCCTGTCTTTGTGCACAACGGGGTTTTTCATGCGGCGCGTAAGCTCGGCGCTTTTTGCACGGAATCCTATGGCTTTGACCTCGACATCACTGCGCTGTGGCGCACTCTTGCTGGCTTGGAGCAGCGGCGCGCTGCAAGCGCAAGAGCAGCCCGCCCCTTCCGCACCGGCGCCTGCGGCCACGGTTGAAGCCAGCCCCGAGGCCACCAAGCTAAAACCAGTAGAAGTGCGCGCCAACCTGGAGACCGAAGGGCGGCGCCAGTCCACTGCCGCCAAGATCATCTTCGGACGCGAAGAGATTGAGCGCTATGGCGACTCCACGTTGGGCGAGCTGTTCAAGCGCCTACCCGGTGTGACCAGCAGCGGGCGCCCGGGCCAGGGCGGCGCACCGCGCATGCGCGGCCTGGGCAGCGGCTACACGCAAATCTTAATCGACGGCGAGCGCGCCCCGCGCGGCTTTGCCACCGACGACATCACCCCTGAACAGGTCGAACGCATTGAAATACTGCGCGCCCCCACCGCCGAGACCGGTGCGCGCGCCATTGCCGGCACCATCAACATCGTCACCCGCGGTGGCTACACCAAGTACATCAACAACGCCACCCTGGGCGCCGGTGTGGAAGACGGCCGCACCTCACCGGGCGCATCTTGGTCGCGCAACGACACGGTGGACGGTCTGGCCTACAACGTGTCGGTGTCCGTGGCCCACAGCGA
>CAMDHS010000334.1 GCA_945898115.1 Comamonas sp. lk | reverse complement strand
GGGCGGACTGCTCCAATTTGCGCAATATGGTGGCGCGCAGCGGCGAGCGGGTGATTGAGGTGCAATGGGGTAGCGGCGGTGGCGGCGGGGTGGGCGCGGGCAAGGACGCCAGCGTTTACCCGGTGGACGTGGCCATTGAGGCGGTGGACCGCCAGGGCCTGCTGCGCGATATTTCCGAGGTGTTTACCAAGGAAAAAATGAACGTGATCGGGGTGCAAACCCAGTCGCTGCGCGGCATGGCCTGGATGACGTTTACCGTGGAAGTTGCCGACTCCGGGCGCCTGGGCCGGGTGCTGCGCAGCGTGGGCGAGCTCGAAGGCGTGCGCTCGGCGCGCCGGCGATAAGCGCTCAGGCAATAACCTGCGTGGTGGTCTGGCCCTGTTGCGGCTGCACCAAAAAGTCCTGACCTGATAGTGCGCCCAAGATGCGTGCCGGGGCCAGCGCATCCGAGATGATGCGGCCCTGCGCGTAGTCCACGCCCATGTGTTTGAGCGCTTGCAGGGTGGCGTGGTCTTCCACCCATTCGGCAATCACCTGCATGCCCAGGCTTTTGGCCAGACGCACGATGGCTTGCACGATGGCGATGTGGCTTGGGTGGGCGTTCATGTCCACCACAAAGCTGCCATCGATTTTGAGCAGATCAGCGCGTATGTCCTTCAGGTAAGAAAACGAGGTGTAGCCCGCCCCAAAGTCATCGAGCGCCACGCTGGCGCCCATGCGGCGCACCTTGTCAATAAATTTGCGGGTGTTTTTGATGTCTTGCAGGGCCACGCTTTCGGTGATTTCGAGGCACAACATGCCCAGCAGCGGGTGGTGGGCGTCGAGCAGCGCATAGGCCGTTTCCAAAAACCGCTCGTCGTTGAGTGAGGCGCCGCTGAGGTTGACACAGGCGAACCGCGTTTGGGTCAGCGTGTGCTGGTGCGTCTTGAGCCAGGCCAATGTGGTGCTCAGAACCCAAAGGTCTACTTTCCCCATGCAGCCGCTGGCTTGCGCGGCGGCCAGCAGGCGCGTGGTGGGCACAGGTGTGCCCGTGGGACCGTTCATGCGCAGCAAGACTTCAAAGTCCAGCGAGGCCTCGGGCGCATTGAGCGACAACAGGGGCTGCATCTCCAGGTAAAAGCCTTCAAAAGGCGTGTTGCCCGACAGCTGTGCAATCAGGGCAAGTTCGGCCTCGTGCTGTAGATAAGCCGCCGATTGTTTTTGGTAAACCACTAGCCCATCGCGCTGCGCCTCCTTGGCCTGATGGCAGGCGCGCTCTGCGGCAGACAGCGCGTCCTTGATCGGCATGTGTTCATCCACTTCGACCAGGCCGATCGACCCCCGCACATAAAAGGCGCTTGCCGCCAGACGGTAGGGCTGGCCGCCGATGGTCTCAATCAGCCCCTTGCACATGTGCGCGGCCATGGCCACGGGCGTGTGAGCAAACATGAGCACAAACTCGTCGCCACCCACGCGTCCGAGCCGCACGCCCGGCGGCAGCAAAGCAGTCACGCGCATGCACATTTGCTGCAGCACCGCGTCGCCCACGCTGTGGCCAAACATGTCGTTGATGAGCTTGAAACGGTCCAGGTCCAGGTCGGCCAGTGACAGGGTTTGCCCCTGCGCGAGTTCGTCTTTTTCGGCCTGCAACGCCAGCTCCAGGCCCCGGCGGCTGAGCACTTTGGTCAGCGAGTCGTGGTTGGCCAGAAAGTGCAGCGCCTCGGTGGCCTTGGACTTTTCGGTGACGTCTTGCAGCGAACCCTGCACCTTGCCCCGCGTGAGCTTGGCCTGCACCAAAAAGCGTCGGGTCGGCGCGCCATGGGCCAGGGGTTTTCCCTGAACCTCGATTTCGCTGGGGTTGCCCGTACCCGGGTTTCGGCGTTCTGCCCCAGACCAGGTCGCCAGCCCCGCAGGCATCGGCTCTTGGGTTTGCGGCGCGCGCCGTTCATGCAGATGGTGGTGCAGACGGGTCCAGGCGCCATCCTCAAACAAGTCGCCCCAGTGCGCCGGGCCGGGCACTGCGCTTTTGCCCAGCATGGCCCACAGCGCGGGGTTGGCGCTGAGCAGCTGCCCCTGGGCGTCCAGCGTAAAAAGACCAATGGGCATGGCATTGAAAGCCTGCATGGAGTCGGCCTGGAGTTCCGCCAGGTTGTGTTGCTTCAGGCGCAAATGTTCGGCAACGGCAAGCGCCGTCAGCACGCTAGACGAGAGCGCGGCCGTGATGCTGTTGACCGAACCAATCAGCACCCGCACACCCAGTGCCGAGGCAATGATTTCGGACAAGATTGAGCCCAGTGTGATGAAAACGCCGCCAACGCACCACAAGACCACGCGCGAGCGCGTCACCAGAAAAATACGCCCCAGGTAGTACAGCAGCACTGCAATGTTGACGGTGGTAAGTATCCAAAACAGGCGCAAGAAGTCGGGCAGCGGCAAGGCCAGCAAGGCCAAAAAAACCGGGATGCAGGTCCACTGCCCCAGATGCAGCACGGTGGTGGAGCCTACGCGCTTTAATTCGTCCTTGAACAGCACACCAAACAGCGTCGCCGTCATGAAATAGTAGGCGACCTTGGTGAGCTGCCGCACGTCGGTGAGCCACTCCGCCGGCAGCCGATGGCCTAGCCACTGCGTGTCGCTCCCCAGCGACAGCTCGGCCATGCGCAAATTGACGGCCAGCCAGGCAGAAAACAGCAGGTAAAGCCCGTTGCGGTTTATCAGCGCAATCAGCAGCACAAACAGGCACAGCACGGTGATGCCGCCGTCGAGCAGCCCGGAGCTGCGGTAAAAGGCCTGCGCGCTGCTTTGGTAGTCCGTGCTGTTCCACAGCAAGAGCGAAATCTCGGCGGACCCCACCGATTGCACTTGGCACAGCACGTACGTGTCTGTGGGCGAGGCGCCTAGCTGCAGCGCAAAGCCGGCCTTGGCCGCCGTCAGCGCGCCCTCGTTGCGCTGGCGGTCGCTGTGGCCCAGCGGCAACAGGCTTTGGCCGTCCCAGCAGGCAAGCGAGCTCGCCCGGCGCGAGGGCAGCTCCACGGTGCGGGGCCCGGCGTCGTTTGCAGGCGATGGCGGG
>CAMDHS010000333.1 GCA_945898115.1 Comamonas sp. lk | reverse complement strand
TGCCCACCTTTGCCTCGCGCCGCAGCCAGCAAGGCGTGCGTGGTGCGGCGCTGCACTGGGCCGGCGTGCTGCGCCAAGGCGTGCGCACCGGGGGCGAACCCATGGTGCTGCCGCGCCTGCAACGCAAACGCCAGCCCTTGCCGCTCTTGGTGCTGGTGGACGTGTCGGGCTCAATGGAGCGCTATGCCCGATTGCTGCTGGCGTTTTTGCACGCGGCCACCCGGCGCCATCCCCGGCGTGATGTGTTTGCCTTTGGCACCCAGCTCACCGACCTGACGCCCGCTTTTCGCCTGGCTGACACCGACGCCATGCTGGCGCACGCCAGCGCCGCGATTGAAGACTTTGCCGGGGGCACGCAGCTCGGCGTGTCGCTGGCGCAGTTGCGCGCGCAGCACGCCCGCAAGCTCGTGGGTCGGCGCACCATGGTGCTGGTGATTACCGACGGCCTGGACACGGGCGCGCCAGCGGCGCTGGCGCAAGAGCTGCTCTGGCTCAAGCGCCACAGCCGGCGCCTGCTCTGGCTCAACCCCCTGCTGCGCTTTGAAGGCTATGCGCCGCTGGCCCAAGGTGCGGCCGAACTGCACCGCGCCGCTGACGCCATGCTGGCGGTGCACAACCTGAGCAGCCTGGAGCAACTCGCCACCAGCCTGGCCGGGGTAATGCGCCGCTAGCGCCCTGCGCCAGCGGGACGGGCGAGGCCCGGCGCATGCGGCACAATGATTTTTAAGTGAACCTTTTGGATTTAGGAGCAAGACCATGGAAATGCAAGGCAGCCGATTACTCGCCATCACACAGCAACAAGCCTGGGACGCCCTCAACGACCCCGAGGTGCTCAAAACCTGTATCGCAGGCTGCGACAAGGTCGAGAGCACGGGCGAGAACCAGTTTGCGGTGGGCGTGGCCATCAAGATTGGCCCGGTGTCGGCAAAGTTCAGCGGCAAGATTGCGCTGGCCGACATGGCGCCGCCCCAGAGCTACACCCTGAGCTTTGAAGGCCAGGGCGGCCCCGCCGGCTTTGGAAAAGGCACGGCCAAGGTGCTGCTCACCCCGGCGGCCGGCGGCACCGAACTGAGCTACAGCGTGCAAGCCTCGGTGGGCGGCAAGATTGCGCAGCTCGGCCAGCGCCTGATCGACGGCGTGGCCAAGTCCATGGCCGAAGACTTTTTCAAGCGCTTTGACCAAGAGATGCAAAAGCAATACCCCCCGACCGAGGCCCCAGCCGCCCCCGTGGCGCAGGCCAGCGCGTCTGACGGCGGTTTCTCAGTTCCTACCTGGGTGTGGGTGGTCGGTGCGGCGCTGGTGGCGCTCGCCATCTGGCGCTTTCGCTAAAGCGCTACCGCCGACTTCACGCATTCGCGCCCGCACACCGGCCCTTGGCCCGTACGTCAGCGGCACAAGCTTTTTCGCCACTCAAAATTCAGGGACACAGCCCATGCAACACACTCCACCATGGGCTTCGCGCGCGCGGCGCAGCGCGCAAGCCGCTGCGGGCCTGGCGCTTTTGTCCTTGCTGCTGGCCTGCGGCAAGCCCGCCGGCATAGGCGGTGCGGCAGGCGACGCCAGCCCCAGCACCATCGCCGCCAACACCCAGGCCACGCAAGGCCTGGCGCTGGACCAGCGCCAAGATTTTGACGACGCCCAGCGCGGCTTCATGGCCAAGCCCACCGGCAAAATAGTGGCGGCCGACGGCACGGTGCTCAACGACCTCGACGCCTACGGCTTTTTGGCCGGCCCGGCGCCCACCACGGTGAACGCCAGCCTGTGGCGCCACGCCCAGCTCAATGCCAACATCGGCCTGTACAAGGTGATGGACGGCGTCTACCAGCTGCGCGGCTTTGACATTGCCAACATCACGCTCATTGCGGGCAAGACCGGCTGGATCGTGGTGGACGCGCTCACTTCGCGCGAATCGGCCGCTGCAGCCATGGCTTTTGCCGAGCTGCACTTGGGCAAAAAACCGGTGTCGGCGCTGATCTTTACGCATGCGCACGCCGACCACTTTGGCGGTGCGCTGGGTGTGATCTCGCAGCAAGAAGTGGCCCAGCGCAAAGTGCCGGTGGTCGCACCCGCCGGGTTTATGGAAGAAGCCACCAGCGAAAACGTGCTGGTGGGCACCGGCATGGGGCGGCGCTCGGTCTACCAGTTTGGCCGCGATTTGCCGCGCTCGGCGCGGGGCAATCTGGACACCGGCCTGGGCAAGGACGTGGTCTATGGCGCGGTCGGCATCTTGACGCCCACCTGGCTGATTTTTCAGGCCAGCCAGTCCATGCAACTCGACGGCGTGGATTTCATCTTTCACAACGTGCCCAACGCTGAATGCCCGGCGGCGCTGACCTTCAGCATTCCCAGCAAAAAACTGTATGACGGCGGCGAAAACCTGTCGCACACCATGCACAACCTGCTGCCCATCCGTGGCGCCAAGGTGCGTGACGCCATGCGCTGGGCCAATTACATGGAACAGGCACTCGAGCAAACCAAAGCAGCGGAAGTCTTTATCAGCTCGCACCATTGGCCGATCTGGGGCAATGCGCGCATCCAGGAATTCATCACCAAGCACCGCGACGTCTACAAATACACGCACGACCAGACGGTGCGCCTGATCAACGCCGGCTACACGCCGCGCGAGATTGCCGAGATGGTGCAGTTGCCAGCGTCCCTCACCAACTACTTTGGCGCGCGCGGCTACTACGGCGACCTGCGCCACAACGTCAAAGCGGTCTACCAGTTCTACATGGGCTTTTACGACGGCAACCCGGCCAACCTCAACCCCCTGCCGCCCACCGAGTCGGGCAAGCGTTATCTGGAACTGCTTGGCGGCGCCGACAAGGCCGTGGCAGCGGCCCAAGTAGCGTATGACAAAGGCGATTACCGCTGGGCTGCCGAACTGCTGAACCACGCGGTCTTGGGCGACCCGTCCAGCAAAGCCGCCAAAGCCCTGCTGGCGCAAACCTACGAGCAAATGGGCTATGCGTCGGAGGCCACCACCTGGCGCAACGCCTACCTGACCGGCGCCCAAGAACTGCGCAACGGCCCCCCGGCCAAAGGCGTGTCCAAAGCCGCTGTCA
>CAMDHS010000332.1 GCA_945898115.1 Comamonas sp. lk | reverse complement strand
AACCAAGACCTGGTTTGCGTGGTGCGCTGGCAAGGGCCGCAGGCCAACGGCATGCCCGAGCTGCACAAGCTCACGCCGCCCTTGGCCGTGCTGCAAGGCAAAGGCTTCAAGGTGGCGCTGGTGACCGACGGGCGCATGAGCGGCGCCTCGGGCAAGGTGCCCGCCGCCATCCACGTGTCGCCCGAAGCCGCTGCGGGTGGCCCGCTGGCCAAAGTGCAAGACGGCGACCTGGTGCGCCTGGACGCCACGGCCGGCACGCTGCAAGTGCTGGTAAGCGCCGCCGAGTGGGACGCCCGCCTCGTAGCCACCATGCCCAGCGCACTGCGCGCCGCCAACGGCATTGGCATGGGCCGTGAATTGTTTGCCGGCATGCGCCGCAACGCCTTGGCCGCCGAAGAGGGCGCTTGCAGCTGGTTGTAATCAGCCACTTCGCCCCCGCATTTATTGAACAGGAACAACCCATGACCACCCCAACCCACGCCGCCGCCACGTTTACCGCCCTGCAAGTCATGCAAGACGCCCCGGTGATTCCGGTCATCGTGCTCAATGACATTGCCCACGCCGTGCCCATGGCGCGCGCGCTGGTGGCCGGTGGCGTGCGCATGCTCGAAGTCACCCTGCGCACGCCCCAGGCCCTGGCCTGCATTGAGGCCATTGCCCGCGCCGTGCCCGAGGCCGTGGTGGGCGCCGGCACCGTGCGCTCGCGCGCCGACGCCCAAGCCGCCGCCAACGCCGGAGCGCGCTTTGCGGTCAGCCCCGGCTACACCAGCGCCGTGGGCCAAGCCTGCCGCGACGCCGGTCTGGCGCTTTTGCCCGGCGTGGCCACGGGCAGCGAAATCATGATGGCGCAGGAAGACGGCTTTACCGAGCTCAAATTCTTTCCCGCCATGCAAGCAGGCGGCCCCGCCATGCTCAAAGCCTGGAGCGGCCCCTTCTTTGACGTGCGCTTTTGCCCCACCGGCGGCGTAAGCCTGCAAAACGCCGCCGACTTTCTGGCCCTGCCCAATGTGGTGTGCGTGGGCGGATCGTGGCTGGTGCCTGCCGACGCTATGGCGGCGGGGGACTGGGCGCGGATTACGCAGTTGGCGGCGGATACGCAGGCGTTGCGGGTGGGGTAAAACTGGGTTTTTCCCGCGCTGTTGTTTAGCGGCGCACCTTCCTAATGCGCCGCCCACGCTATACATTCATGAAAATCGTAAACCTAGTGTATGATTTTCATGGATGACTACCGCAAATATTCCCCGTCAAATCGCCAAGGTGGTGCGCCAGCGTCTGTC
Source organism: Comamonas sp. lk (assembly GCA_945898115.1). Lineage (GTDB taxonomy): Bacteria > Pseudomonadota > Gammaproteobacteria > Burkholderiales > Burkholderiaceae_C > Allorhodoferax. The sequence goes on along the minus strand of CAMDHS010000332.1, from coordinate 1,796 downwards.
GCAGGCCTCGCCCGCCGTGGTGTTGTTGGGCCCACGCCAGGTGGGCAAAACCACGCTTGCGCGCCAAATTGCCGCCGATTGGCCGCAAGGCGCGCTGTATCTGGACATGGAGATGCCATCCGACCGCCAGCGCTTAAGCGATGCCGAAGCCTATTTGCGCGCGCAATCGCCCAAGCTGGTGGTGGTGGATGAAATCCACCGCGTGCCTGAATTGTTTGCGGTATTGCGGGGTTTGATTGACGAGCGCCGCGCGTCTGGGCAGCGATTTGGGCATTTTTTGTTGCTGGGATCGGCTTCGCTGGACTTGATGCGCCAGTCCAGCGAGAGTCTGGCGGGTCGGGTGGCCTATCTGGAAATGGGGGCGATCACCGCTGACGAAGCGCAGGCTGCGCAGCTTCCGCTAGACCAACTCTGGAGCCGTGGTGGCTTTCCTGACAGCACGCTGGCTGGCAGCGATGCACTGAGCCTCATGTGGCGGCAAGACTTTATCCGCTCGTATTTGGAGCGCGACGTGCCCATGTTCGCGCCGCGCATGCCCGCGCAAACACTGGGGCGCTTGTGGACCATGCTGGCGCACCAACAGGGAGGCCTGCTTAATCAAGCGCGCCTGGCAGCCAGTTTGGATGTGACTGCGCCCACGCTCACGCGCTATGTCGATTTGCTGGTGGATTTGCAGCTGGTGCGGCGGCTAATGCCGTGGTCGGTCAACCTGGGCAAGCGCCTGGTCAAGTCGCCCAAGGTCTATGTGCGTGACAGTGGCTTGGTGCACGCCTTGCTAGGTTTGCAAACCACGGACGATCTGCTGGGCCACCCCGTGCTGGGGGCTAGCTTTGAAGGCTGGGTGATAGAGACCTTGGTTCAACGTTTACCCGCCGACGCACGCGCCTGGTTTTACCGCTCGCACCAGGGCGCGGAGATTGACCTGCTGATCGAGCGCGGCGGGCGCCCGCAGATTGCTATTGAAGTCAAACGCTCTAGCGCGCCGTCGCCGGGCAAAGGCTTCGCGCAGGCCTGTGATGATCTTGAAGTGGCACAGCGCTGGTTGGTCTATCCGGGCACCGAGCGCTACCCGCTGCGCCATGGTGCGCAAGCCATCGGTGTGGTGGAGTTGGCCGGTTTGCTGGGAGCGCTTTAGCGGTTTTGACCGGCTAAGCCGCTTCCTGCTAATTGATTTGCACCTTTGGGCTATTGGCCAGCCAGCAGCATGGTCGCTGGCTTCTTGAGCTTGCCCGCATAGGGGTTCTTGCGGGACTTCAGTTTGGAAAGGTCGTATTCAGCTTTCATGCCTGTACACCTTCATAAAACGCGCTTTCGCGCTTTTTCGCCTTGCGTGCGGAGAAAGGCCTTCGGCATCAAGACGACCGAATAGACCGGGCTGTGCATCAGACTTTTGAAGCTGTCGAGTCATGAACGACGGCGATACGCCTACGCACCTCCGCGATGGGCAAAGCCCGGGACTGGTCCGCTTTGAGTGCGTCATGGGCCGGCCCCACTTGGCTGTGAAGCCAATGCTCCATGGCGCGGTCGCGCGCCATCAAGACGCGCAAGCCATCGCGGATCACTTCGCTCTCAGTCGCATAGTCGCCGGAGGCGACCTTGGATTTGACGAGGCTTGCCATTTCTGCGGGCAGCGTGACGCTGAATTGCTGGGTTGTACGCATGTTGGGCCTCCGAATGAAATCAATGGGATTTAATCATATGCCGTGGCTTTTTGTGAGGCGAAAAATCAAGGCGGCCCCACGGCGCGCAAGCTCTTGGTGTGCTGGAGTGGGCGCTAGGCTTTGATTGTTTGAATC
>CAMDHS010000331.1 GCA_945898115.1 Comamonas sp. lk | reverse complement strand
CCGATGACGTCACCCACGATACGGGCGGACTTTTTGTAAGGCCGGTTCCAGTCGTTATTGAGCTCGTGCATGGCGAACAGCACGCGCCGGTGCACCGGTTTGAGGCCGTCGCGCGCGTCTGGCAGGGCGCGCCCCACAATGACGCTCATCGCGTAATCCAGGTAGCTGCGCCGCATTTCCTCTTCTAGACTGATGGGCAGAGTTTCTTTGGCGAACTGTGTCATGGATGGTTTTATGTAGGGGTCTGAGTCGAACCCGCCATTCTACGGCCCGACGGTATGGCACATTTTGGGGGTAAAACATCGCTGATCCATGTCAAAAATCCGTCGTTCGTAACTCGATATCCCTTTTTGGTGCCGATATGCTGTGGCACAATCGCGGCAACGTTTTCGGTGCGCAGTGCCGCAGGCGCCTCTCTCTTACCTCGTCCGCAGCCCTGCTGCTTTTGATTCCGAAAAGGAAATACCGTGATTAAACTAAACAAAATCGCCGCATGCCTGGCTGTTGCAGCTTTTGCATCAGTGGCTGGCGCACAAGAAATTCACAACTGGCGCAGCGCGGCTGGTGACGTTTGGAAAAACAGCTCCGGCCAATGCTGGCGCGATGGCAGCTGGACTCCAGCTACTGCAGCCGCAGGTTGCGACGGCGCGATCGCTCCTGCAGCTCCTGCAGCTCCTGCACCCGCACCAGCCCCCGCACCAGCCCCCGCACCTAAGGCCGCTCCAGCTCCTGCACCTGCAGCAGCACCAGCACCCAAAGCAGCACCCGCTCCTGCAGCAGCCGCTCCAGCAGCTGCCAAGGTGACCTACGCTGCTGACGCGTTCTTTGACTTTGACAAGTCGGTTCTCAAGACCGAAGGCAAAGCCAAGCTCGACGACCTGGCTGGCAAGCTCAAAGGCATTAGCCTGGAAGTGATCATCGCTGTCGGCCACGCTGACGCGATTGGCACTGACAACTACCACCAAACACTGTCGGGTGCCCGTTCAGAAGCCGTCAAGGCCTATCTGGTGTCCAAAGGTGTTGAAAAGAACCGCATCTACACCGAAGGCAAGGGCGAGTCCAGCCCCGTTGCTGACAACAAGACCGCCGAAGGCCGCGCCAAAAACCGCCGCGTAGAGGTCGAAGTGATCGGAACCCGCGCCAAGTAAGTTCGCTTAGCTTTCGCTAAAAAGACCCGCCTCGGCGGGTCTTTTTCATTGGCGCCCTGCATTGGGGCCTGAGCCTGGATAATCACCTTATGAACCATACCAACAGCGTCAACGCCGATCCCGCCGAACTGGCCAAGTTTTCTGAACTGGCCCACCGCTGGTGGGACAAGGAGAGCGAGTTTCGCCCCCTGCATCAGATCAACCCTCTGCGCCTGGAGTGGATCAATTCCATTTGCCCGGTGGCTGGCCTGGCGGCACTGGACGTGGGCTGTGGCGGCGGCATATTGGCTGATTCCATGGCGCGTCGGGGTGCCCAGGTGCTGGGCATTGACTTGTCCACCAAGGCGCTGCGGGTGGCGCAGCTTCATGCCATGGAAGCCGAAACCAACGGCGTGAGCTACCGGGAAATCAGCGCTGAGGCCTTGGCCGCAGAGGCGTCGGGCAGCTTTGACGTGGTGACTTGCATGGAAATGCTCGAACACGTGCCAGACCCGGCCTCCGTGGTGCAGGCCTGCGCTTCGTTGGTCAAACCGGGCGGCTGGGTGTTTTTCTCGACGCTCAACCGCAGCCCTTGGTCATTTGTAGCAGCTATTGTGGGCGCGGAATACCTGCTCAACTTGCTGCCGCGCGGCACCCACGAATACGCCAAGATGATCCGCCCCAGCGAACTGGCCGCCTATTGCCGCCAGGCGGGGCTGGATGTGCATCACACGCGGGGCATGGACTACAACCCGATTACCCGGCGCTATGCCATGGTGCAAAGCACGGCGGTGAACTATCTGTTTGCCACCCAAAAGGCGGCTTGAACCAATGATGGATTTGTTTACCAACGTTTCTGCCGTGCTGTTTGACCTGGATGGCACCTTGATTGACAGCGCTCCAGACTTGGGCGCTGCGGCTGACCAAATGCGCGTCAACCGGGGTTTGGCGTCCTTGCCCCTTGAAAACTACCGCCCCCTATGCGGCGCCGGTGCGCGCGGCATGCTGGAAATCGCGTTTGCCATGGGCCCGGACCATGCGGATTACGAGCCTATGCGCGAAGAGTTTTTTCGCAACTACGAGCGCTGCATGACCGAGCGCACTTTTGCTTTTGACGGCGTCCATGACTTGATTGGCGCCTTAATAGCGCGTGGCCTGGCCTGGGGCGTGGTGACCAACAAGTCGCAGCGCTTTACCGACCCGCTGACTGCTGCCATGCCCTTGTTTGCCAGTGCGGGCGCCATTGTGAGTGGCGACACCACACCCCACGCCAAGCCGCACCCCGCGCCGCTGCTGGAAGCCGCGCGCCGCCTGGGCTTGGCGCCTGAGCAATGCCTGTATGTGGGCGACGACGAGCGCGACATCGTGGCTGGCCACGCCGCAGGCATGCGCACCGTGGCTGCAAGCTACGGCTACCTGGGCAGCCAGGGAGATGTGGCAGCCTGGAAGGCGCATGCGCAGATTAATTCTCCACTAGCCCTACTGCAACTGCTCGCAAGCGCCTAAAATATGAAGCTGGGGCTGCACTGGTTTCGACGTGGGTACGGAATCGCTGTGGTGCATGTCGAGCTGAATGCGCTCGTAAAACAGATTCAAAAAAACTAACTGCAAACGACGAACGTTTCGCACTCGCTGCTTAAACACCAGTGAGCCTTACAACAGCAGGCCGATGGGCTGGGCAAGGGTGATGGGGTGAAAACCGCATCGTCCAGGCTGTGAGGTCATTCACATCGGCTGGCGCCAAACCGGGTACCTTGGTTTGGGGCAAGACAATAGGGTACTGGCGATGGTGAAAGCGTGTGGCTGCGCGTTCACCCGGGCGAGACACAAATCAGACCACTAAACATGTAGATCTGCTCGAAGATGGCTTGCGGACGCGGGTTCAAATCCCGCCAGCTCCACCAATACCTTAAAAGCCAACCCTAACCGGTTGGCTTTTTTTTGCCTACTACCGCGTGTTTGCGCGGGTTCCTGCG
>CAMDHS010000330.1 GCA_945898115.1 Comamonas sp. lk | reverse complement strand
TTCGCCCAAGCTGGTGCAAGGGCTTGAGGCGTCTAAGCCCGCCGATCTGACGGACGCGCAAATCAGCCCGTCCGGTCTGGGTGTGCATTTCCCCAAGCTGGACGCGGATCTTTACATTCCGGCGCTGTTGCAGGGGTTTTTAGGGTCGCGTCGCTGGATGGCTGCACAAAACGGCAGGCATCGACCCGCCGCTTTTAGTGGTTTATTGGGTCAAGAGTGACCGGACTGATACGTTTCTTTGTTCCAACCCATGGTTGTCTATTGACAACCTTAGTTTCGCCTAATAGGCTCGGAGGTCTTGAGTGTCACGATCGAAGCATTCGAAGAAGGAAGTCGAGGACGCCTTGGGTTACGCAGAGGCCAACGGCTGGCGGGTAGTGCCTGGTGGGGCCCACGCATGGGGGCGAATTTATTGCCCTTACAACGATGCTGAGTGCCGCTGCGGCGAGTTTTGTATCACCAGCGTTTGGAGCACGCCCAAGAACGCCGGCAACCATGCCAAAGCCCTGCGGCGTGTGGTTGATAACTGCACCACGAACCGGAGCAAGCCAGACGCAGCGGTAAATGAAAATGAAAGGAATTGACCATGGAATACACATTCACATTGAAATACCGTCTGTTGCCGGCAGACCAGAACGTCGACGATTTGATCGGGCGCTTAGGTGCTGAAGGTTGTGACGATGCGCTGGTGGGCGTGGGGCAACCTGGCCGCATGGCACTGGAGTTCACTCGCGAGGCAGAATCGGCGCGGGACGCGCTTCAAAGCGCACTGGCTGATGTGAAGCGGGCGATGCCGACGGCGCAACTGTTTGAGGCAGCCCCCGACTTTGTAGGTTTGTCAGACGTGGCGCAGGTGGTGGGTGTGAGCCGGCAGAACCTGCGCAAACTGATGCTCTCGCATGCAGCAAGTTTTCCAGCGCCGGTGCATGACGGAAGTACCGCCGTGTGGCATTTGGCTGACATGCTCGATTGGCTGCATGCCACGCTGGCTTATCAGCTGGAGCCCGTGACGCTGGAAATTGCCCGCACAACCAAGCAAGTGAATCTGGTCAAGCAAGCTGAGCAGATCAGCCCCGCATCAGAAAAACAGTTGCGATTGCTGGTTGCTTGAGAAACAAAAGGCAGAGCCAGTGAATGCCAGCCTGCGCGGGGGATACTGCCCCCATCCATGCTTTCCTCCAGAGGGTCGGAGTTTCCAGCAGGGTGCATCTGACGCTTGCACTACAAAGCAACCGAAAGATCTGAAAGATGACTCTGAGTAAAAAACTCAATGCCTTTGTGGATGAGGCCAAACAAACAGATGCCTATTGGGTAGAAAGCGCAAAGCTCGAATTTGCCTTGATCCTGGAGCAGCAACGCCGCGCTGCGGGCCTGAGCTATGCCGACCTGGCCAAAAAAATGGGCACCAATGCGGCATACATCAGCAAGGTGTCCGGGGCGACTCCAACCTCACCATCGAATCCATGGTGAAGCTGGCTCGTGCCACAGGCGGGCAAACTGATTAAAGGCTCCCCCGGCTTAGACCTCTGTCGCGTGAGAGGCAAAGCCCACCCATCCACGCGTCCCCCAAGTACCCCGCGCCCGCCATCGGCCGCCGCTCACCGGTCACAATACGCCCCTTCATGTCCGTCCTAGAAAACTACCAAAAAGAGCTGCAAACGCGCGGCTTTCACAGCGATCCGGCCCAGTTGCGCGCAGTCGCCGCGCTTGACCGCTGTGCCACCGAGTGGGCCGCTTACAAAGGCAAGCGTTCCAACTCGCTCAAAAAACTCATCAACCGCCCGCCGATACCTCGCGGGGTGTACCTGTATGGCGGGGTAGGGCGGGGCAAGAGCTTTTTGATGGACTGCTTTTTTGAGGCCGTGCCTTTGAAGCGCAAGACGCGCCTGCATTTCCACGAATTCATGCGCGAAGTGCACCGCGAGCTGCACGATTTGCAGGGCACGGTCAACCCGCTCGATGTGCTGGGCAAGCGCATTTCCGAGCGCTACAAGCTCATTTGCTTTGACGAATTTCACGTGGCCGACATTACGGATGCCATGATCCTGCACCGCCTGCTGCAGGCGCTGTTTGACAACGGCGTGGGCTTTGTCACCACCTCCAACTTCCAGCCCAACGACCTGTACCCCGGCGGCATGCACCGCGACCGGGTGCTGCCCGCCATTGCGCTGCTCAACCAAGAGATGGAAGTGCTCAACGTGGACAACGGCGTGGACTACCGCCGCCGCACGCTCGAGCGCTTAGATCTGTACCAGGTGCCCAACGGCCCGCCCGCCGATGCGTCCATGGCGCAGGCCTTTGCCAGTCTGGCCGAATGCGCCGACGGCAGCCCGGTGCTGCAGATCGAGTCGCGCCAGATTCGCGCCCGCAGACGTGCCGGCGGGGTGGTGTGGTTTGACTTTAAAGAGTTGTGTGGCGGCCCGCGCTCGCAAAACGATTACCTTGAGATTGCCAGCCAGTTCCACACCGTGCTGCTGAGCGACGTGCCGCAGATGCAGGCCAACGGCAGCTCTGAGGCGCGCCGCTTTACCTGGCTGGTGGATGTGCTGTACGACCGGCGCGTCAAGCTCATGGTGTCGGCGCAGGTGGCGCCCGAGCTGCTATACACCAGCGGGCCACTGGCGCACGAGTTTCCGCGCACCGTGTCGCGCCTGAACGAAATGCAGTCTGCCGAGTTTTTGGCGCTGGATCGCCGCGACGTGGACACGCGGCTGACATGAGCGACCCCTTGCCCGCTTTGACCCGCGCCCTGGCAGGCGCCATGTTGGCTTTGGCCGCCTTGGCCGCCGCCGCCCAAAACGAAACGCCTGCCGAGCCCGACGAAGTTTCTGCAGCCACGCCCGCCGACAAGGACCGCAATGCCCTGAGCGCCGAGCGCGAGGCGCAAACCAAGGCGCTGGATGCGGCAGAGCGCACCTGCTACGCGCGCTTTTTCACCACCAACTGCCTGCTCGACGTGGCCCGCAGTCGGCGCGCCATGCAAGCCGACCTCAAACGCAAAGAAGCCGCGCTAGACGCCGCCGACCGCCAGCAGCGCGCCCAAGACGCGCGTTTGCGCCTGCAAGAAAAGCTTCAAGAGCAAGCCGACCGCCTGCACGAAATTGA
>CAMDHS010000329.1 GCA_945898115.1 Comamonas sp. lk | reverse complement strand
CGGTGATGGACAACGCCCAAGCCGGTCCCGACTGGGCCGCTGCGCGCGACCAGCGTTTGCCGTTTTTTAGCGCGCCGCCCGCGCCCGACCTGTGCCTGTGGCGTCTGTCGGTGGCGCAGACCACGCCGGTCTTGGACCTGCCTTTTGCGCAATTCATCGAGTGGCATGGCGGCCAGCGCTGGTTGTGGGCGCCTGCCGCAGCAGCGGCGCAGTTGCATGCGCTGGCACAGCGCTCCGGCGGCCACGCCACGCTGTTTCGCCGACCGGTGCGCGCGCTGGCCGACCAAGATGCGGCCGGGCCAGTGGTTTCGACCCTTGACGCTGCGCAGGCCCGCATCCAAAGCGCCCTGCAAACCCAATTTGACCCGGACGGCGTGTTCAACACGCGCCGCCTGCACTGCGTGGTTTGAGCCGCAACAACTGACACCTGCCATGCAAATCACGCTTTCTCCTGAGTACCAACACACGGCCGACGGCCAGGCCGCCGAGGCCATTGTGCGCAACTGCGTGCACTGCGGCTTTTGCACTGCCACCTGCCCCACCTACCAGCTGCTGGGCGACGAGTTGGACGGCCCGCGCGGGCGCATTTATCTGATCAAGCAAGTGCTGGAAGGCGCCGAGCCCACCCGCAAAACCCAGCAACACCTGGACCGCTGCCTGACCTGCCGCAACTGCGAATCCACCTGCCCCAGCGGCGTGGAATATGGCCATTTGATCGACCTGGGCCGCAAGCTGGTGGACGCCAAAGTGGCGCGCCCCCTGCCCGAGCGGGCGCTGCGCTGGGCGCTCAAAGAGGGCCTGCCCTCGCCCCTGTTTGGCGTGGCCATGAAGATGGGTCAGGCGGTGCGCGGCGTGTTGCCGCAGGCCCTTCGCTCCAAGGTGCCCGCAGCGCAAGATGCGGGGGTCACGCCCGTGGCGGTGCATGCGCGCAAGGTGCTGATGCTCGCGGGCTGTGTGCAGCCGTCCATGTCGCCCAATATCAACAGCGCCACCGCGCGCGTGCTTGACGCCGCAGGCATCCAGACCGTGGTCGCGCCCAAGGCCGGTTGCTGCGGCGCGGTCAAGTTTCACTTGAATGACCAAGACAGTGCCCGCGACGCCATGCGCGCCAATATCGACGCCTGGTGGCCGCATATTGCACCGGCTTCGGGCTCCGGGGTCGAGGCGATTGTGATGAACGCCTCGGGCTGCGGCGTCATGGTCAAGGACTACGGCCACGTGCTGCACGACGACCCGGTGTACGCCGCCAAAGCCCAGCGCGTAAGCGAACTCACCCGCGACCTGAGCGAGCTGCTGCCCGCGCTGGTAGAGGTGCTCAAGCCCCGCGTCAGCGCGGCAGCGGCGCAAGCCGCAGGCGTGCAGGCCTTTCACCCGCCTTGCACCTTACAGCATGGCCAACAATTGCGCGGCGGTGTAGAAACCCAGATGGCCGCCCTGGGCTTTACGGTGCAGACAGCCAACACCGAGGCGCACCTGTGTTGCGGCTCGGCTGGCACCTACTCGGTGCTCAATCCCCAAATCGCCTACGAGCTGCGCGACCGCAAACTCGGCAACCTGCAGGCGCTGCAGCCCCAAGGTATTTGCAGCGCCAATATCGGCTGCATCACCCACCTGCAAAGCGGCACCGACACGCCGGTGCGCCACTGGGTGGAAGTGCTGGACGCGGCCTTGCATTGACCGCAGCGTCGCCATGGCGCTAGAGCGGCGATTTCTCCAGCCTTAGGCGTGGCCTAGCCGCTCTTGTCTGCATCCGCCGGACAAGAGGGCGGCAGAGGGTTATTCCTAGCACCAATTACTTGCCACAAATGACATCATTGCCAAGTGGCTTTGAGTTTTATCACGCGTGTACAGGATTTGCCGCAGGGCTCGCTGCGAACGACCAAGAGTCCGTGCACAGATCACATGGCAATGGGCAATCATGAAAATCTATCTACTCACTTTGGCCGTCGGCCTGCTCGTTGGGGCAATTTACGCTTTGCTGGATGTGCGCTCCCCGGCACCCCCATTTGTTGCCATCGTGGGATTGGGCGGCATCTTCTGGGGTGAAGAGCTGGTGCGCTTGCTGATGCGTTACCACCAATCCACCTAGCCCAGAACCCGACCTTGCCCACCCGCCTAGCGCGCTGCTTGCTATTGGCTGGCCCTTGGTCTCAAGCGCGCGGCCTCGTCGCAACCTCTGCGCAGCGCGCCTGGGCTTTGGCCGTAGGCGGCGCGAAAGCTGCGCGTGAAATGCGAGGGATTGGTAAAGCCGCACTGGCGCGCCACCTCCAAGAGCGTGGCCTGGCTGTGACCGATTTGCTGGTGCGCGTGGGCCAGACGCAGCTTGAGGGCAAATTCGGTCGGCCCCATCCCAAGCTCCAGCTTGAACAGGCGCTGCAACTGGCGCACGCTCAAACCCACGTGGCGTGCCAGGTATTCGGTGGGCAGCGGGCGGCTCAGGTTGCGCTCGAGCAGCAGCATCACCTTGCGCACCCGCGCCTCCTGGGTTTGCACGCCCACCAGGGGCTGGGGCTGGGCGGTTTTGGACGGCAGCGGCGTCTCGGCAATCATGATGCGCAAGGCTTTTTGCGCCTGCGCCGCACCGTCGTGCTCACCCAGCAGGTGCGCAGCCAGGTGCACTACGCTGGTTCCACCGGCGCAGGTCAGGCGCTTGCGGTCTACCAGGTACAAGGTGTCGGCGCTGGCGGCAATGTTCGGGTGGCGGCGCTGGAATTCGGCCACGTGAAACCAGCTGATGCAGGCGCGGTAGCCCTGCAGCAAACCGAGCTGGGCCAGCACAAAGCTGCCAGTGCACACGCCTACCAGCGGCACGCCAAAGGTGTCGCAGTGCGCCAGGTAGTGCTGCAACTCCATGGGCAAATGCGGTGCGTCGAGCAGACCACCCACCACCACCAGATAGTCCAGCGCTGACGGGTCAAGCAAGCCGCCCGTGGGGTGGACCAGCACGCCGCAGCTCGCGGCAATGGGCTGCATGTCGTGGCTGACCACGGTCCAGCTGCATTCGATGGGGCGGCTGCGGTCGCCGTCGTCGGCGGCCAGGCGCAAGGTGTCTACAAAGGCAGCAAAGGCCACCAGGGTGAATTTGGGCGCGAGCACAAAGCCAAAAC
>CAMDHS010000328.1 GCA_945898115.1 Comamonas sp. lk | reverse complement strand
GAACGCGCCGGTGGAGCGCTGCGCGTAGTCTGCCCCGACGTGGTGGGGCGTGGCAAAAGCGACTGGCTGGCTGACCCGATGGGCTACCAAATTCCGCATTACGTGGGTGACCTGCTGGCGCTGCTGGCCGAGCTCAAGCCCCAAACCCTCGACTGGGTGGGCACCAGCATGGGCGGCCTGATCGGCATGGTGGCCTGCAGCCTGGCACCTGGCGTGGGTGCGCCGGTGCGCCGCCTGGTGCTTAACGACGTGGGCCCCACTATTGAGTGGTCGGCCTTGCAGCGCATTGGCCAGTACCTGGGCAAGAGCGGGCATTTCGCGTCTGAGCAAGAAGCGGCAGACGCCATGTGGGCGATTGCCAGCAGCTTTGGCCCGCACACGCCGGCGCAGTGGCTGGCCTTGTCCCGGCCCATGCTCAAGCGCGTCAGTAGCGCAGTGCAAGGCGCCTTTGGAGAGGCGATGTACGCCCTGCATTACGACCCGGCCATTGCGCTGCCCTTTGGCCAGATGACGCCTGAGGGCGCAGCCCAGGGCGAGGCGCTGATGTGGCAGGCCTATGACGCCATCACTGCGCAGACCTTGCTGGTGCGTGGCGCTGACTCGGATTTGCTGTCAAGCGCCACCGCCTTGCAAATGACGCAGCGCGGCCCCAAGGCGCGGCTGGTCGAGTTTGCCGGGGTGGGCCACGCGCCCACGCTGGTGGCCCGCGACCAGACCGATGTGCTGGTGGATTTTTTGTTTGCCCCCGAGCCCTGATACAGGTCCGCCCGCGCAGCCCATGAAACGCCACGGCTCCGACGTGCCCGGCCACGGCCCCTCGGCCCTGGCTGCGGCCACCGCCGACAGCCTGCCCGCGCAGGCCGACGCACTGGCGCGCGCGCGCGCCTTTGCCGAGCCGCTGCTCGCGGGCGCGCTGCTTGATACCGGCGAAAACATCCTGGCGCACGCCGACGCGGTGGCCGCCATCCTGGCGTCCATTGGCGGCTCGCAGGCCATGCAGGCGGCGAGTTATTTGGTCTACGCCTGTGAGCACCTGAACAAGCCGCACGAGGTGATCGCCAAAGCCTTTGGCGACAGCTTTGCCGATTTGGCGATTGAGACCACCAAGCTGGTGCGCCTGCAGCGCATGGCACGCATTGCCCAAAATTCCGCCAGTCGCAGCGGTCAGGCCGCGCCCATGGCGCAGACCGCCGCCGCGCAAACCGAGAGCGTGCGCAAGATGCTGCTGGCGTTTTCGCGCGACTTGCGGGTGGTGATGCTGCGCTTGGCCTCGCGCTTGCAAACCCTGCGCCACTTTGCCGCCAGCAAACGGCCGCTGCCGCCGGGCCTGGCCGCCGAGTCGCTGCAGGTGTTCGCGCCCCTGGCCAACCGCCTGGGCATTTGGGAAGTGAAGTGGGAGCTTGAAGACCTGGCTTTTCGCTTTCTGGAGCCCGAAACCTACCGCCAGGTCGCCCAGTGGCTGGACCAAAAGCGCACCGAGCGCGAGACCGCGGTCGAACAAGTGCGCCAGCAGCTCGAACGCGACTTGCGCGCCCAGGGCCTGGACGCGCAAGTGCAGGGCCGACCCAAGCACATCTACAGCATTGTCAAAAAAATGCGCGGCAAGTCGTTGGACTTTGCCCAGGTGTTTGACATCCGCGCGCTGCGCGTGATCGTGCCCACGGTGGACGCCTGCTACGCGGCCTTAAGCCTGGTGCACAGCCAGTTTGCGCCGATCACGGAAGAATTTGACGACTACATCGCCAAGCCCAAAGGCAATGGCTACCAGTCGCTGCACACGGTGGTGCGCGACGCCCAGGGCCAGCCTATTGAGGTGCAAATCCGCACCCAGGCCATGCATCAGCATTCCGAGCATGGCGTGGCCGCGCACTGGGCTTACAAAGAGGCGGGCGCCAAGGGCTACGCTGGCGTGTCGGCCAGCGGCACCTACGACGCCAAGATTGCGGTGCTGCGCCAGTTGCTGGCCTGGGAGCGGGAGTTGTCCAGCGGCGCGGCGCACCGGGCGGCGCCCCCCGCGGCCGGCGCGGCAGCCGAGGCCCCACCGGTATTTGACGACCGCATTTACGTGCTCACGCCCGAGGCGGCGATTGTGGAATTGCCCCAGGGCGCCACGCCCGTGGACTTTGCCTACAGCGTGCACACCACGCTGGGCCACCGCTGCCGGGGCGCGCGGGTGGACGGCGCCATGGTGCCCTTGCATACGCCGCTCAAAAACGGCCAGACAGTGGAAATCACCACCGTCAAAGAAGGCGGCCCCTCGCGCGACTGGTTGAACCCCGAGCTGGGCTTTTTGGTCAGCCCCCGCGCGCGCGCCAAGGTGCGCGCCTGGTTTAACGCCCTTTCTATGGGCGAGACCGTGGCCAAAGGGCGCGAGGCGGTTGAAAAACTGCTGCAGCGCGAAGGCAAAACCGCAGTCAAGCTCGACGACCTGGCCGCGCAACTGGGCTTTAACGCCGCCGAAGACCTGTTTGAAGTGGTGGGCAAAGACGAGTTTTCGCTGCGCAATATCGAAATTTTGCTGCGCCCGCCCGAGCCGGTGGCAGCCGACGACGACTTTGTGGCGATCAAAAAGCCGCGCCAGGCGCCGAGTTCGGGCAAGGGCGGTGTGCTGGTGGTGGGCGTGGATTCGCTGCTCACGCAGCTGGCCAAGTGCTGCAAGCCGGCGCCGCCAGATGCCATCAGTGGTTTTGTCACGCGCGGCAAGGGCGTGAGCATCCACCGGGCCGACTGCTCTAACCTGCGCAATATGGTGGCGCGCAGCGGCGAGCGGGTGATTGAGGTGCAATGGGGCGGCGGTGGCGGCGGGGTGGGCGCGAGCAAGGACGCCAGCGTTTATCCGGTGGACGTGGCCATTGAGGCGGTGGACCGCCAGGGCCTGCTGCGCGATATTTCTGAGGTGTTTACCAAGGAAAAAATGAATGTGATTGGCGTGCAAACCCAGTCGCTGCGCGGCATGGCCTGGATGACGTTTACCGTCGAAGTTGCCGACTCCGGGCGCCTGGGGCGGGTGCTGCGCAGCGTGGGCGAGCTCGAAGGCGTGCGCTCAGCGCGCCGGCGATAAGCGCTCAGGCAATAACCTGCGTGGTGGTCTGGCCCTGTTGCGGCTGCACCAAAA
>CAMDHS010000327.1 GCA_945898115.1 Comamonas sp. lk | reverse complement strand
GGCGATGCTCGACGCATCTATGTGATCCACCGGGGCGCGGACGGTGTCCCGCCCCCAGGCGCTTGGCGATAATGCGGGGTATTGCCCGCCGCGCCCCGAGGCGCCCCGCGTTTTTTTGTTGACCCTGTCCAAAGCACCACCGATATGACCCCAACTTCCGCCAGCGCCACCATGAGCGTGTCTGACATCCGCAAGACTTTCCTCGACTTTTTCGCCTCCAAGGGCCACACCGTGGTCGCCAGCAGCCCATTGGTGCCGGGCAATGACCCGACGCTGATGTTCACCAACTCGGGCATGGTGCAGTTCAAGGACGTGTTTTTGGGCGCAGACAAGCGCTCTTATGTGCGCGCCGCGTCTGTACAGGCCTGCCTGCGCGCCGGTGGCAAGCACAACGACCTGGAAAACGTGGGTTACACCGCGCGCCACCACACCTTCTTTGAGATGATGGGTAACTGGAGCTTTGGCGACTATTTCAAACGCGAATCGCTGCACTGGGGCTGGGAACTGCTCACCCAGGTTTACAAACTACCTCCCGAGCGCCTGCTGGTCACGGTCTATATTGACGACGACGAGGCCTATGACATCTGGCACAAAGAGATTGGCCTGCCCGCAGACCGCATCGTGCGCATTGGCGACAACAAGGGCAAAAAATACGCGTCCGACAACTTCTGGATGATGGCCGACACCGGCCCCTGCGGCCCGTGCAGCGAGATTTTTTACGACCACGGCGATCACATCCCTGGCGGCCCCCCGGGCAGCCCGGGCGAAGACGGCGACCGCTTTATCGAAATCTGGAACCATGTGTTCATGCAGTTCGACATGCAAACCGACGGCAGCCTGGTCAAACTGCCCGCGCCCTGCGTGGACACCGGCATGGGCCTGGAGCGCCTGGCTGCCATCCTGCAGCACGTGCACAGCAACTACGAGATCGACATTTTTGAGCAGCTGATCGCGTCTGCCGCCCGCGCCACTGGCTGCGCGGACCTGCAAAACAAGAGCTTGCGCGTGATCGCCGACCACATCCGCGCCACCGCGTTTTTGGTGAGCGACGGCGTGGTGCCCAGCAACGAAGGCCGGGGTTACGTACAACGCCGCATCGTACGCCGCGCCATCCGCCACGGCTACAAGCTGGGCCAAAAGACGCCCTTCTTCCACAAACTGGTGGCTGACGTGGTGCGCCTGATGGGCGACGCGTATCCCAAAATTCGGGCGGAAGAAAAGCGCATTACCGAAGTGCTGCGGGTCGAAGAAGAGCGCTTTTTTGAGACGCTGGCCACCGGCATGGAAATTTTGGATACGGCGCTGGCCGATGGCGTGAAAGTGCTGCCGGGTGACGTGGCCTTCAAGCTGCACGACACCTTCGGTTTTCCGCTGGACCTGACCAACGACGTGTGCCGCGAGCGCGATGTTGAAGTGGATGCTGCCGGTTTTGACGCCGCCATGGACCGCCAAAAAACCCAGGCCCGCGCCGCTGGCAAATTCAAACAAGACCGCGCGCTGGACTACACCGGGGCGGGCAACGTCTTCGTGGGCTACGACCAACTCGCGCAAACCTCTGTGGTTGAAGCCTTGTACTTGGACGGCGTGCAGGTGCAAGAACTGACGACCGGTCAAAGCGGCGTGGTGGTGTTGGACGTGACCCCGTTTTACGCCGAGAGCGGCGGCCAGGTGGGCGACGTGGGCACGCTCACCGGCGCTGCAGCCGTGTTTGCCGTGGACGACACACAAAAGATCAAGGCCGATGTGTTTGGCCACCACGGCAGCGTATCAAGCGGCAGCCTCAAGGTGGGCGACACGGTGCAGGCGCAGGTGAACACGGGCCTGCGCGCCGCGTCCATGCGCAACCACTCGGCCACGCACTTGATGCACGAAGCCCTGCGCGAAGTGCTGGGCGACCATGTGCAGCAAAAAGGCTCGCTGGTCACGCCCGAGCGCACCCGCTTTGACTTTGCGCACAACGCGCCGGTCACCGACGCGCAAGTTCGCCAGATCGAGGCCTGGGTCAACGGCCAAATTTTGCACAACGCGGCCACCCACGCCGAGCTGATGGACATTGAAGCCGCCAAAACCACCGGCGCGCAAATGCTGTTTGGCGAGAAATACGGCGAAATCGTGCGTGTGCTGGAAATCGGCACCACGCGCGAACTCTGTGGCGGCACCCACGTGGCGCGCACGGGTGACATTGGCCTGTTTAAGGTGGTGGCTGAGAGCGGTGTGGCCTCGGGCGTGCGCCGCATGGAAGCCGTGACTGGCGAGCACGCGCTGGCCTATTTGCAGCAGCTTGAAGACACGGTGGCCAGCGCCGCCCACGCGCTCAAAACTCCGGTGGCCGAACTCGGCAGCCGCATCCACAGCACGGTGGAACACATCAAGTCGCTGGAAAAAGAAATTGCGGCGCTGAAAGGCAGGCTCGCATCCGCCCAAGGCGACGAGCTGCTGACGCAGGCCATCGACATGGGCGGCGTCAAGTTTCTGGCAGCGCGCCTGGATGGCGCCGACGTCAAAACCCTGCGCGACACCATGGACAAGCTCAAGGACAAGCTCAAAACCGCCGTCATCGTGCTCGGCGTGGCCGAGGGCGACAAGGTGCAAATCGCCGTGGGCGTGACGCAGGACACCACGGCCAAAGTCAAGGCTGGTGAACTAGTCAACTTTCTGGCTGCGCAAGTGGGCGGCAAGGGCGGCGGCAAGCCCGACATGGCCATGGCCGGCGGTACCGAACCCGGCAAACTGGACGCAGCCCTGGCCAGCGCCCAGGCCTGGGTGGCTGGCAAGCTTTAAAGCGCCGAAGTGCTGATAAGGCAGCCCCCGTCCCGACGCGGGCTGCTGCAGATTAGCTTGGGCGCCGCGCTGGCGCTGCTTGCTGGCCCGGCGCGGGCGCAGGCTGGTTTTGAGGCGCAGCCCTGGCCCGCGCACAAAGCGCCGCCCTTGCAAGCGGGCATTGACGCCAGCGGCAAATCGCTGCTCATCAAAGACCTTCGCGGCCAAGCGCTGGTCATCAACTTCTGGGCTACGTGGTGCGAACCCTGCCGCGAAGAAATGCCTTCGCTGGCACTTTTGGCCCAAAGCCACAGCGGCAATCTGCGCGTGCTGGCCGTCAACTTCAAAGAGTCGCCT
>CAMDHS010000326.1 GCA_945898115.1 Comamonas sp. lk | reverse complement strand
GCCACGCCCGCGTTGGGGGCCACACTCAAAGACCAGGCGGCCCCGCTACCAGAGACGGCTTGGACCGAGCCGTTCATTACCGTGAAATCGGCGGCCTCCAATCCGGTCACGGCCTCACTAAAGCTCAGCTTGTAAACCACAGTGGGCGTGTTGAGCGTTGCCGTGCCAACAAGCTCGTCCACCATCGTGACAGACACGCGGCCTGCGTCTGCTTGGGCAACGAGGGCGCTCGTCAGCTTGCCGGCGCTCAGGCTTACATTGCCAGCAGCGTCCGTTTGGCTGACCTGAATCGCGCTGGCTGCGTATGTGCCTGCAGGCACCGCAAAACTGCTGCCCACGCCAGTCGTCCAAGTCTGGCCGCTGTCAAAGCTGTAGCGCCAAGAGGCGCCAGCTTCCAAGTCACTTACAGAAATTCTGCCGTCGGCGGCGGCGATTGCGCTGCCGCCCACGGTCTGTTGCACCGAGGTGATGGTGATATCGGTGGTCGGCTTGTCCGAGCTGTTGCGCGGCACCACCGCAATGCTGTCAATCACGGCCAGGCCCGAAACCACCCGGCCAAACACAGCGTAGCCAGGCGA
This sequence comes from Comamonas sp. lk, assembly GCA_945898115.1. Classification (GTDB taxonomy): domain Bacteria; phylum Pseudomonadota; class Gammaproteobacteria; order Burkholderiales; family Burkholderiaceae_C; genus Allorhodoferax. The sequence continues at coordinate 2,547 of CAMDHS010000326.1, read as the reverse complement.
CGCCGCGCTGCTGTAGTTCAAAAACAGGTTGTCCGCCTGGTTGATAAAGAACTGGGTGCTTGCCGAGTCCGCCACACTGGTGCGGGCCATGGCAATGGTGCCGCGCAGGTTGCTCAGGCCGTTATTGCTTTCCAGCGTGATGTTGGCGTAGGTGGGTGTTTTGTAAACCATGCCGGTGGTGTAGCCACCACCCTGGTCCATAAAGCCCGGAATGACCCGGTGAAACAGGGTGCCGGTATAAAACCCGCTGTTGGCGTAAGCCAGCATATTGGCCACGGTGATGGGCGCCTGGTCCGGGTAGAGCTCTACCACCACGGTGCCCATGCTGGTAGTCACCGTCACCCGTGGGTTTACCAAATAGCTAAATGCAGCGCCTGTAATGAGCTTGGGTGCAACGGGAGGGTCAATATCCATGGGGGGAATTCAAATTCAGGGTAGCCGCGCAGTGGCCGTCCACTGCACTTTCTCTGCTCGGATTACACCATCCCGGGCTACGCCACAACCAAACTCGCTTCCGTTGCAGCGGCGCGAGTATGGTCTTGCCCCTGCTTAAAGGGCATCTCGCAAGCGACATCCGAACCAACATTGCATTGGTGATAATTCTCGCTTCGCCAGCCATGCTGGCGAACTACCTGTTATCCGCAGTATTTCTTAACTTCACTTTGAATCCCTCATGTCAACTTTGCAACAAAAACTCGAATGGCGTTACGCCACCAAAAAAATGGACGCCGCCCGGGCCGTGCCACAAGAAAAAGTAGATCGCATCCTCGAAGCCGTGCGCTTGGCACCTAGTTCCAGCGGCCTGCAGCCTTATGAAGTGATTGTGGTGACCAGCGCCGCCGTGCGCGAGCAGATCAAACCCATCGCCTGGGGCCAAGCGCAGATTACCGAAGGCTCGCATCTGTTGGTGTTTGCGGCTTGGGACAACTACACCGCAGACCGTATCAACCAGATGTTCGACTTCACCAACGCCAAGCGCGGCGGCAGCACCGAAGCCGGTGACGCCTACCGCAAAAACCTGTTGGCCAACTACACCGTGCGCGACCCGCAAGTCAACTTTGAACACGCTGCGCGCCAAGCCTATATTGGCCTGGGCGTGGCTCTGGTAGCTGCGGCGTTTGAAGACGTGGACAGCACGCCCATGGAAGGTTTTGACCCCAAGGCGCTGGACAGCATCCTGAACCTGTCGGCCCGTGGCCTGCGCAGCGTGGCCATCATGCCCCTGGGCTACCGCGAAGCGGACAAGGACTGGCTGGTCACCCTGCCAAAGGTGCGCCGACCTAGCGCCGAGTTTGTCACCGAGGTCAAGTAAGACTTGCCAGGTACGGCGCAGATGCCAAGCCACGCCAGCAACCTGAGCGCTCTGGGCCAGTCTTTGGCCCAGTTGCGCGCCGATGCGCTTGGCGTGGCGGCCTTTTGCGCCCAGGCCCGGGCGCAAGAGCCGCTGCTAGCCGCCTTGCCCCCGCGCTACGGCGAGGTGTGGCTGGGTTTGCTGGACCGGCTTGAATCCAGCGCGCTGTTTAGCGAAGAGAGCTGTTCCTTCAGCCAGTCTTCACTGCTGGACAACCTGGATATGTGGCTGCAAAAAGCCAAGGAAAAACTAAGCGGATAGTTTGTCACCCCCGCGCCATGGCGACATGGGGCAGGCAATTTACACTGGGGCAAACAACCCAGGAGCCTTTGCACCATGATCACGCTTTGCGGCTTTGCCGTTTCCAATTACTTCAACATCGTCAAGCAGGTTTTGCTTGAAAAAGAGATTGCGTTCACCGAAGAACACGTCACCACCGGCAGCAAAGACGCGGCGGTACTGGCTGACTCACCCCTGGCCAAGATTCCCTTCATTCGCACGCCCCAGGGCGGACTGTGCGAGAGCGCGGTGATATTGGACTACCTCGAAGCGCAATACCCCACCCACCCATTGATGCCCAGCGACCCCTTTGCGGCGGCCAAGCTACGTGAGCTCATCACATTCATCAACCTGCACCTCGAACTGGTGGCGCGCGAGCTGTACGGCCAGGCCTTTTTCGGCGGCACGGTGAGTGAGGCCACGCAAGCCTCGGTGCGCAAGCGGCTGGAGAAAAATATTGCGGCATTCAAACGCATGGTGAAGTTTTCGCCCTATATCGGCGGTGACACTTTCACACTGGCCGACTGCGTGGCTTTTAGCAACCTGCCACTGGTGGGCATGGCCACCCGCGCCATCTATGGTGAAGACCTGTTGATAGCCGGTGGCTTGGACTACAAGGCCTACACCAAGATGCTGGGCGAGCGCGCTAGCTCGCAAAAGGTCAACGCTGATCGCAAAGCGGCGCTGACCAAGCCCTAAGCGGCGCAGCGCCCTATGTCTGACACGCCACAGGCCGACACCCGCGGCACCGTCCAAACAGACCCAAGCCAAGCGCATGAAATGCACGAGGTGGTCGTGGTCGGCGCTGGCTTTGCCGGCATTGGGGCGGCCATACGCTTGCGCCAAGCGGGGGTCGAATGCGTGGTGCTGGAAAAAGGCAGCGAGATCGGCGGCGTCTGGCGCGACAACACCTATCC
>CAMDHS010000325.1 GCA_945898115.1 Comamonas sp. lk | reverse complement strand
TCCACCGACGCCACAAAGCCATAGCCCCCGCTGCCCGAGACCAGCAACTGGGCGCTGCCCGACCCTGCAAAGTAATGCAGCACCTGGGTGCCCGATTCCAGCTCGATCAGGCTGGTCAGCGGCTGCCCGTCTCCTCGCCCGCCAGGCAGCAAAGACACCGCCACCGAATACACCCGCCCGTTCGAGCCAAAGGCCAGCAGCGTGTCCACGCTGCGGCACTCGAAGGTGGAATAAAGCAAATCACCAGCCTTGAAGGCAAAGCTACTGGCCTCATGGCCTTGGCCGCCGCGCGCCCGCACCCAGCCTTTGTCGCTGACCACCACCGTTACCGGCTCGTCAACAATTTTGACTTCGGCCACCGCTTTTTTGCCTTCCAAAATCAAGGTTCGGCGGGGGTCGGCAAAAGTCTTGGCATCCGCTTCAATCTCTTTAACCATCAGGCGGCGCAGCGCCGAGGGGTTGCCCAAAATGTCTTCCAGCCTTTGCTGCTCGGTGCGCAGCTCAGAGAGCTCTTGCTCGATCTTGATCGCCTCCAGCCGGGCCAACTGGCGCAGACGAATTTCCAGAATGTCTTCGGCCTGGCGGTCACTTAAATTGAATCGCACAATCAGCGCCGCCTTGGGCTCGTCCGACTGGCGGATGATGGCAATCACCTCGTCGATATTGAGCAGCACCGTTTGCCGCCCTTCCAGAATATGGATGCGGTCCAGCACCTTGCCCAGGCGGTGGCGCGAGCGCTTCTCGATCGTTGTTTGGCGAAACGCGATCCACTCGGTGAGCATTTGCCGAAACGACTTTTGCGTGGGCCGCCCGTCCAACCCCACCATGGTGAGGTTGATCGGGCTTGACGACTCCAGGCTGGTGTGCGCCAGCAGCGCGGTGATCAGTTCTTGTTGCTCAATACGGCTGGTCTTGGGCTCGAACACCAGGCGCACCGCGTTTTCCTTGCCCGACTCATCGCGCACCACATCGAGCACCGCCAGGATGCTGGCCTTGAGCTGCGTCTGGTCCAGGGAAAGCGCTTTTTTGCCGGCCTTGACCTTGGGGTTGGTCAGCTCTTCAATTTCTTCGAGCACGCGCTGGCTGCTCACGCCGGGCGGCAGCTCGGTCACCACCAGCTGCCACTGGCCGCGTGCCAGGTCTTCAATCTTCCAGCGCGCGCGCACCTTCAAGGAGCCGCGCCCGGTACGGTACGCCTCGGCAATGTCTGCAGCCGGGCTGATGATCTGCGCGCCGCCGGGGTAGTCTGGCCCGGGTACCAGGGCGTACAAATCGGCGTCGCTCAGATTGGGCGTCTTGACCAGCGCCACGCAGGCATCGGCAATTTCACGCAGGTTGTGGCTGGGAATCTCGGTGGCCAGTCCCACCGCTATGCCGCTGGCGCCATTGAGCAGCGTAAAAGGCAGGCGCGCGGGCAACTGGCGCGGCTCTTCGGTGGAACCGTCGTAGTTGGGCTGAAAGTCAACCGTACCTTGGTCAATTTCGTCGAGCAACAAGCTGGTAATTTTTGCCAAGCGCGCCTCGGTGTAACGCATGGCCGCAGCGCCGTCGCCATCGCGCGAACCAAAGTTACCCTGGCCGTCGATCAGCGGGTAGCGCTGCGAAAAATCCTGGGCCATGCGCACCAGCGCGTCATACGCCGCCTGGTCACCGTGCGGATGAAAGCGACCCAGCACATCACCCACCACGCGCGCACTTTTGACCGGCTTGGCCCCGGTGTTGCCATTGGCCCCGCCAAAGCCCAGGCCCATGCGCGACATGCTGTACAAAATCCGCCGCTGCACCGGCTTTTGGCCGTCGCACACATCGGGCAGCGCACGGCCTTTGACAACGCTGAGCGCATATTCCAGGTAGGCGCGCTGGGCGTAAGTAGCCAGGTTGAGCTGGTCGTCGCCTTCGGCAGGCGGATTGATAGGAGTCAAAAGGTCATCGGTCATTCGGGGGGTTTCAGTAAAGGGTGCGCGAGGTCTTGTAAGTGCGAATTGGATTGGTGGGGTACTGCAAGCCTCAGGATTGCGCCGCAACCCAGTCTTGCACCTGCAGTCTGGCGATACCTTCGAAGTGGCGAACGTTGTGGGTCACTAGCACCAATCCCTGGGCCAGCGCGTGCGCTGCGATCAAGGTGTCCATGGCGCCAATCGGACGACCTTGTTGGCGCAGCGTGCGTGCCAGGAGGCCATAGGCATCGGCCGCCGCGTCGCTCCAAGGTAAGGCCGGAACTTGCTGCAAACACAGGTCGATCATGCGGTGGCGTTTGTCCTGCGCAGCCAGACCGCTTTGACCAAAACGCAGCTCAGCACGGCAAATGGTTGAAGTCACCACGGATTGCTGCTCCAGCTCTTCGGCCATGCGGGCGTGCAGGCCTTTGTAGCCACCGCGAATGAAGTAGCTCAAGATGTTGGTGTCAGCCAGATAGCGCGCTGTCATGTCGTGCCGGTGGTCGTATCGGCAAACGGGTCACGCGGCGGCTCGGGGGAACGCTCGGGCAGGAACTCGGAGTGGTCCGTGCTCTGGTCGATCAAGGTCAAGAGCTCCCTCAACTGCACCAGGCGCTCAGCCTCGCTGGGTTTGGGACGCAGGATGATGTCGCCGGTTTGGGCATTGCGGCTGATCCACACTTCCGACGTCTCCAGGCGAAAGAGCTTGGGCAGGCGTACGGCCTGGCTGTTGCCGTTGGTAAAAACTTTTGCAGTGGCTTCCATCAGAAAAGTCCTTCAGGCGCAAAGTGGTCAGTGTACCTACTTAATGTGTGTACTTTAACCGCAATCCCGTGCTCGTGCTCGTGCTCGTGCTTGTGCTTGTGCTCGTGCTCGTGCTCGTGCTCGTGCTCGTGCTTGTGCTCGTGGCGTGGTTGCTGGCGCTGCGGCGCACAGGGTATGGGCAGCTTCCTCATGGTGGGGTACCACAAATCGTCAGCCGCCCATACCCTGCGCTCTGCGAGTGCTGGTGAACGGCGCAACTTGAAACGCCCCGCGCACCGACAGCGGCGCAGGATGGGGTGCCGGCGGGGGCCGATTTGCGGTACCCCGCCATGAGGCCCGCGCCGGTACCCCGGTCTGTGCCCGAGAGAAAAAACCAGAGCAGCGAAAGGCAGCTTGCAACGCCCCGCGCACCGACACCGGCGCAGGATGGGGTGCCGGC
>CAMDHS010000324.1 GCA_945898115.1 Comamonas sp. lk | reverse complement strand
GCCGCTTCGCGCTGCACTTGCAGGCTGCGCGTGGGGGTGCAAATCCAGTCCACCAGCACGTCGTCGGGGCTGGGGAAAAGCTTTTTGTCCAGCACCTGCAAATCGTGCACGGCGGTGACCAGCGGCGTGGCGTTGTCCACCAGGCCCATGTCGCTAAAGATGCGCCACTCCAGGTCAAAAAAACCATGGCCCCGGCCAAAGCGCACGCCCGAGGTGGCCACGGCCGAGGCGCCAGTGGCAACAAAGTCAAAGCGCCCCAAATCGGCCAGCGCCTGCAAGCTCAGGGCCTGGCCAAAATGCGCCAGCCCATCGGGCCAGGCGCCATACAACTCGTGGCCCTGGGGCACGGCACCCGGACGCAGCAAGTAAAAGCCGCTGGCCATGTTGTAGCTCGACACCACCAGGCTGACCCCGGCTTGCAGCAGGCGCCGGCGCAGCTCGATCAGGCTGTTATCCGGCGTGACAAACACATGGCGCGCCGTGGCAAAGGCGGGCAGCGCGCACAGCCGGTCCATGGCCGCCACCGACCCGGCAAAGTCGGGAATGAATTCAGAAAACCGGTGGTGAAAACGCGAATCTGGCACCGCCACCGCGCGCAGGCTGTTCCACAGAGGTTCACGCGCAAAACTGGAGTGGGCCAATCAAAACTCCTGGCGCGCAAGGCCGCCCAGCGCGCGTGTCGCCGCGCGGCGAGCCGCGAAATTTGGCACCTTGGCGGAGTTTTGTTTATGGAACTTTTGTTTCATAAATTCATCGTAGCATGAAATTATTGTTTCAGATTGCCTTTTTTTCTGGGCACAATGGCGTAATTGCGGGGCCGCGCCAGGCCCCACACCCGCTTTGACTGATGCCGCTGATGTTCCTGCCTCCCCCATCTCACTCATGCCCCTGCTGCGCCTGAAATTCCTATGACCACCCGCCTGACGCTGGCCATCCAGGAACACTTTGATCAGCTCTCGCCCAGCGAACGGCGCCTGGCCGCGCTGCTGCTCGAGCGCTCGGACGACATGCTCACCTATTCGGCCACCGAACTCGCCGCCATGGCCGAGGTGTCCAAGGCCACGGCCGCGCGCCTGTTTCGCAGCTTGGGCTACGCCGATTTCAACGAAGTGCGCTTGCAGGCGCGCGAGGAGCGCAACCTGGCGCCGCCTTTTCAGGCTGCGGCATTGGCCAGCGCTGCGCCGGTGCGCCACCAGTCAATTACCGCGCATTTGCAAACCGAGGGCGACAGCCTGGCGCGCACCTTTGAGTCGCTGCGCAGCGACACCTTGCTGGCCGCAGCCAGCCTGCTGGCCAAGGCGCCCAAGGTGTGGCTGCTGGGCCTGGGCATGGACGAAGGTTTGGTGCGCTTTGTGCGCCCGCAGTTGGCACGCATCCGCCCCGAGGTGGTTTGCCTGGGCATGCAAAGCGGCGTCTGGGCTGAAGACCTGGCCATGGCAGGCCCGCGGGATACGCTGCTGTTGGTGATGACGCAGCCGCGCGACGCCCTGATCGACCGACTGGCCGCCCACGCCGCCACCACCCGGGTAGAAACCGTGGCCGTGGTGGACGTGCGCCACGCCACCTGGGCGCAGCGCTTTGCCAAAGTGGTGCTGCCCTGCTACAGCAGCAGCACAGACCACGCCTTTTCAGCCATGGCTGCTGCCAGCATGCTGCACCTGCTGGTGCAAAACGTAGCCGTGCGCCTGGGCAAACGCGCCCAGCAGCGCCAGCAGGTGGTTGATGACATCAACCAGGAGTTGGGCAGCGATTAAGGGTGGACGGAGGACTGCGATATGCTGATTCCAGCCAGTGCCAAGCAGACACGCGGGACGCAAGCCGTCATGGCACTCAGCTCAGTTCGTGTCCCCCGGCCTGCGGCCTCCTCCTTTACCTCACTGCGCTGAGCGCCATGCCGTCCTGCGTCTGCCAGCTTAGTCGGCGCGCAGGGTACTGAATCATCGCGCTACGGTGGTGCAGGCTGCCGAGGGCCATGGGGTGGATGGTACAGTGAGGTAAAGGGGGAGCCCGCAGGGCGGAAGACACGAACGGAACCATTCGCCCCACGGCCCACGGCGTACACAAACCCAAGCGCTCAATCCTTGAGGCTCACCCCCAGGGCATCGAGCTTCTTTGCATACGCGTCCCTGCGTTTTATTGCCTTGGCAGCTGTTTCGGTGGCCGCTTGGACTGCCTTGGGGCCCTTGAGCGCAGCCGCTTTGATTAATCCGGACTTGTGGGCAGCATCTGCTTGCGCCCGCTTGAAAGTGGCAATGAGTTCGGCATGGGCATGGGTTGGATTCACAGGAACTCCTATATCTGATGTCGCTTTCTTCTGTGCTCTTTCGCACCCAGCACCGCGCAAGGCAGGAGGACGCCATTGGTCTTCAAGTGATTGCCCTTACAGCTTGACATTGACGCGCAGCAACGCTGTTCTCAATTCGCGGTTCGCAGCTTGTGAAGCATCCACCTTTTGCACAGCCAGGTCAAACGGTGAGCCTGGCCTGATGCTGGTTGGCAGAAGCTTTTTTACAGGATTCACAGTGGGGTACGTGCCCTGACTCGGACACATGCGGACGGAAAACCCAAATTCTTCGAGCACGCCCTTCGAATACAGCTCAGCCAACTGTTGAAACGACACGAAGGTTGAGCGTTTGACTTCTTTGAACTCTGGCTCACTGATGTTGCGGACGATTTCGAATTTACCCAGCGTATCGCGCTGCGTGTTGGTAAACGGATGCAGCAAGAAAGTCTGACGAAGCCCATTCTTTTTGGACACCAAACTGTGCTCGACGGCGATATCAGTTAACAGCATATTATTTTCCTTTTTTTCTAAGCCACCGCTTGCCAAGCCGCTTCAGCCGCGATCCCCCACAAGAGAGCGGATCCCCATTGCGATGCGTAGTGCTCGACTGCGCCACCCACAATCCTTCTCCAAAGCCACGTGCAGGGCGCTGCCAAAAAGAACGATAGCGGTCACAAACTTTCCCCGACAATCCCGAAAGATAAGCCCAGACCCTCAAGGCCCCGCCACCGTCCCAGCAGGCTTGGGCAAACCCCCCGGCCCGATCTGCGCTACGTGCACCTCGATATTGCGCACGCCGGTCTTGTCCAGCTCCAAGCGCAGCGCCCAGCCGCGCTTGTTGACGGGGTCTGAAAATCCGTCAAACACAAAGTTGCCCAGACT
>CAMDHS010000323.1 GCA_945898115.1 Comamonas sp. lk | reverse complement strand
CGGGCAATCGGAGATTCGCGGCAGGGCGCGGCTCCTACCGAATACCGATGGCTCAAAGCAGTGGCCAGTGGTGCCCTAGCCGAAGCTCAGTAACCAAATGTGGCTGTTCGCTCCCCCTTTCCTCCCCGCCGGGGAGGAAAGGGGGCCAGGGGGATAGGCGGGGAAAAAGAACCTGCCGAAAAACAAATCTACCGCGTCACCACCGGAAAAACCCCCGTAGCCTTCTCCAGCAAACCAAAAAACCGCACCAAATCCACCCTGCTGCCCGTCACCCGCAAGTCGTCGTTCAAGAGCGTGTCTTTCACCCCGGCAGTGCCTGCAATCATCTTCACGAAAATCGGCTTGGTCAGCGCCAACGTGGCATTGGCGTCGCTCGCCTGGCCGGGTTTGAAGTGCAGCACGGCGTTTTCTAGCCACAGCACGTAGTTTTCCTGTCGGTCGGTCAGCACCAGGTTGATCTTGTAGTCTTTGCCTGCGGCCGCCGGGCCGTCCAAGCTCGCGGCCATGGCTTCCAGGAAGCGCTCGGTGGGGGTTAGCAGCAGCAAGTCGATGACAGCGGCTTTGGACACGCCTTTGGCCGGGGGGCCGTTGCGCAGTTCTTGGGCGCCGGTCAGGTAGGCGTTGCGCCAGGTGGTGGCCTCCGACGCATAGCCCATTTGCTCGTAGGTTTGCGCCAGCAGGGCTTTGGCAGACGTGGCTGACGGGTCGCCCAAGACCACGTGGTTAAGCAGTTCGGCGGCCCAGCGGTAGTCGCCCTTCTCAAAGGCCACTTGGGCCGCAGCGACGGCCTTGTCGGCGCCGCCTATCAGTTCCAGGTAACGCTTGCCCGACTCGGTGGGCGGCAAGGGGTTAAGGTTGGCCGGGTTGCCGTCGTAAAAGCCCATGTAGAACTGGTAGACCGCCTTGACGTTGTGGCGCAGGTCGCCGTAGTAGCCGCGCGCGCCAAAGTAGTTGGTGAGGGACGCTGGCAACTGCACCATCTCGGCAATCTCGCGCGGGGTGTAGCCGGCATTGATCAGGCGCACCGTCTGGTCGTGCGTGTATTTGTACACGTCGCGGTGCTTGGTGATGAATTCCTGGATGCGCGCATTGCCCCAAATCGGCCAGTGGTGCGAGCTGATAAAGACTTCCGCTGCTTTGGTTTGCTCCAGTGCCTGTTCCATGTAATTGGCCCAGCGCAAGGCGTCACGCACCTTGGCGCCACGGATGGGCAGTAGGTTGTGCATGGTGTGTGACAGGTTTTCGGCGCCGTCATAGAGCTTTTTGCTGGGAATGCTGAAGGTGAGTTCAGCCGGGCATTCGGCGTTGGGCACGTTGTGGAAGATGAAATCCACGCCGTCGAGTTGCATGGGCTGATTGGCTTGGTAAATGAGCCAGGTGGGCGCCAAGATGCCGACCGCGCCATAAACCGCGTCCTTGCCCAGGCCGGTGTCCACATTGCCGCGCGCCGATCGTGGCAGGTCGCGGCCAAACTGGTAGATGGACCGGCGCCCCATACCAACGCCCACCATCACGTTTTCGCTGGTGGCCTCTTCCATAAAGCCGGCGGGTGCGACCACCGGCACTTTGCGCTGGGCCACTTCTTGCTGCGAGACCACACCCAGCGCACCGCCAAAGTGGTCGGCGTGCGCATGCGTAAAGATCAGCGCCGACACCGGTTTTTTGCCCAAGTGCAGTTCGGCAAAGGCCATGGCCGCAGCGGCCGATTCGCGCGAAGTGAGCGCGTCCACCACGATCCAGCCGGTCTTGCCCTCAATGAGCGTGATATTGGCAATGTCAAAGCCGCGCAGCTGGTACACGCCGTCCATCACCTTGTACAAGCCGATGTTGGCATTGAGCTGGGCGTGGCGCCACAGGCTGGCGTTCACCGTGGTGGGCGCCGGGCCGGCCAAAAAGCCGTAGGCGTCAAGGTCGTTGAGCACCGTGCCGTCGGCCGCCACTATTTTGCCGGTGGGTTTGGCAATGAAGCCGCGCTGGGCGTCGTCAAAGCCTTGGCGCTGGTCCAGCGCCAGGCCTTGGATGGCCTGGGTGTTGGCGGCGATGGTGCTGGGGCTGGCGTCGCCTGCCGCACCGCCTATGCCTGCGGGCTTGCCGCAGGCCAGCAGCAAGGACAAAAGCGCCAGGCCCGCAGCGGCTTGCGCGCTGCGCCGCGCGCGCGAAGCCCATGGTGGAGTGTGTTGCATGGGCTGTGTCCCTAAATTTTGAGTGGCGAAAAAGCTTGCGCCGCTGACGTGCGGGCCAAGGGCGCAGGTTCGGGGGCGAATGCGTGAAGTCGGGGGTGGCGCTTTAGCTAAAGCGCGAGATGGCCAGTGCCACCAGCAGCGCGCCGACCACCCACGCCCAGGCGGGGACTGAGAAGCCGCCGTCAGACCCGCTGGCCTGCACCACCGGGGTGGCTGGGGCCTGGGCCGGGGGGTATTGCTTTTGCATCTCTTGGTCAAAACGCTTGAAGAAGTCTTCGGCCATGGACTTTGCCACCCCGTCGATCAGGCGCTGGCCGAGCTGCGCAATCTTGCCGCCCACCGAGGCCTGCACGCTGTAGCTCAGCTCGGTGCCGCCAGAGGCCGGTGTGAGTTGTACCTTGGCGCTGCCTTTGCCAAAACCAGCGGGGCCGCCCTGGCCTTCAAAGCTCAGGGTGTAGCTCTGGGGCGGCGCCATATCGGCCAGCGCGATCTTGCCGCTGAACTTGGCCGACACCGGGCCGATCTTGATGGCCACGCCGACTGCAAATTGGTTCTCACCCGTGCGCTCGACCTTGTCGCAGCCTGCGATGCAGGCTTTGAGCACATCGGGGTCGTTGAGGGCATCCCAGGCTTGTTGCTGGGTGATGGCGAGTAATCGGCTGCCTTGCATTTCCATGGTCTTGCTCCTAAATCCTGAAAGTTCACTTAAAAATCATTGTGCCGCATGCGCCGGGCCTCGCCCGTCCCGCTGGCGCAGGGCGCTAGCGGCGCATCACCCCGGCGAGGCTGGTGGCGAGTTGCTCCAGGCTGCTCAGGTTGTGCACCGCCAGCATGGCGTCTGCGGCGCGGTGCAGTTCGATCGCGCCCTGGGCCAGCGGCGCGTAGCCTTCAAAGCGCAAAAGGGGATTGAGCCAGAGCAGGCGCCGGCTGTGGCGCTTGAGCCAGAGCAGCTCTTGCGCCAGCGCCGCTGGCGCGCCCGTGTCCA
>CAMDHS010000322.1 GCA_945898115.1 Comamonas sp. lk | reverse complement strand
TTTGAGCGCTATGGCGCCGACGCCGTCACGCTCTCGCCCTTTATGGGCTGGGACTCCGTACAACCCTATTTGAATTACCACGGCAAAGGCGCGTTTTTGCTCTGCCGCACCTCCAACCCCGGTGGCGATGATTTGCAAAACCAGCGCCTGGCCGACCTACCGGGCCAGCCCGCTTTGTTCGAACACATTGCGGCCTTGGCCCAGGGCCCCTGGAACCAAAACGGCCAGCTCGGCCTGGTCGTGGGCGCCACCCGCCCCTCTGAGATCGAACGCGTGCGCGCCTTAGCGCCCACGCTGCCGCTGCTGATTCCCGGCGTGGGCGCCCAGGGTGGCGACGCAGCGGCCACGGTGCGCGCTGGCTGGCGCGGCGATGCGCAAAGCACGCAATCGCCCATCGTGGTCAATTCCTCGCGCGCCATTATTTACACCGACAGCAGCCCCGGCTTTGCTGCCGCCGCCCGCGCCGAGGCGCTCAAAACCCGCGCCCTGCTGCACGCCTGTCGCGTGCTGACAGACTGATTTTTTCTGTACTTTTCTAACTGAGGTCTGCCCCATGAAGCTCTACTACGCCCCGCGCGCGCCCAACCCCCGGCGGGTGCAAATGTTTATGGCCGAAAAAGGCATTACCGGCATCGCCCTGGTGCCGGTGGACCTGAACAGTGGCGAACACTTTGGCGCCGATTACCGGGCCAAAAGCCCGCAAGCCAAGGTGCCCGCCCTGGAGCTCGACGACGGCCGGATACTGACCGAAACCCGCGCCATTTGCAGCTACCTGGAAGGCCTGCACCCCGAGACCAACCTGATGGGTGCAGACTTTGACGAGCGCGCCTTTATTGAGATGGCCGATCGCCGCGTCGAGTGGACGCTGCTGCTGGGCATCGCCAACGGCGTGCGCCACACCCACCCAGGCCTGGCGCCCCTGGAGTCGCCGCAGTTTGCCGACTTTGGCCTTTCGCAAACCGCCAAGGTCAAAGGGGCGGCCAAGGTGTTTGACCAGCTGCTGCAAACCCAGGCCTGGATGGCCGGGCCGCGCTTCACCATTGCCGACATCACCGCCTTTTGCGCGCTGGAGTTTGGCCGCGCCTTGCTCAAATTCACCCCGGCGGATTTGGGCCTTGCCGCACTGCAAGAGTGGCGTGACCGCATGGCAGCGCGCCCCAGCGCCAAAGTGGTCTAGGCCAGCCCCATGTTTTTGGCCTCCAAGCTGCTGGCTTTTTTGACCGAGCCGCTGGCCTGGGTGGCCGCTCTGGTGCTGGCGGCCTTGCTGCTGCTTGGGCGTGCGCCGGTTGACGCCACGCGCATGGGCCCGCGCCGCTGGGGCCTTCGCGCGCTCTGGCTGGCCTTGTTCCTGCTGCTGATTCAGGGATGGGAGCCACTGCCCGACGCGCTGCTGCGCCAGCTCGAAGACCCCTACACCCGCACGCCCTCGGCGCAAGAAGTCCAGGCCTACCAAGGCGTGGTGGTTCTCGGTGGCGCGCTCGAAGCCTCTTATGTGTGGGAAGGTCGCAGCCAGATGGCCCTCAACAACGCGGCCGAACGCATGGTGGTGCCGCTGACCCTGCTGCGCCAAAACCCCGCGCTACAACTGCTCTTCACCGGAGGCGAAGGCGCCCTGCTGGGCCAGGGCCTATCCGAGGCAGCGCGTGCGCAACTCTTTTACGAATCGCTAGGCCTGCCGCCCGAACGCCTGCTGGTGGAGGACCGTTCACGCACCACCTACGAGAACGCAGTTTTCAGCGCCCGCCTGCCCGGCGTTGACACCGCTAAACCCTGGCTCTTGCTCACATCCGCCTGGCACATGCGCCGCTCCCTGGCCACGTTTCAAAAAGCCGGCTGGAACGTGACGCCCTACGCGGTAGATTTCAGCACCGGCAGCCACACGCCCTGGACCGAATATTCGCTGGTGCGCGGCAGCCGCAAATGGGCCCTAGTGCTGCATGAGTTGCTGGGTTTGCTGGCTTACCGCTTGTCCGGGCAGGCCTGAGGCGCTAGGGGGCGTAGCAAGGCGCCATGATGGAGAGCCGCTGCACGCGGCGGGCTGGGCTTCAGCGCAGGAGTGTCATGCCCGCGTACTTCGACGCGTTAACGTCAAAAGTCATCGTTTGCCCGCAGCCTGCGCTCGCGGCGGAGCGTTCTATCAGGCAATCCGCAAAATCAGCCTTGCCATCTCCGAACACGCGCAAGGCGCGCATCACCTGATCGGCGCGTTCCACCAAGAGTTGCTTGGTGCGCAGAATAGCCTCCAAGGCCTGGGCTGCCTGCTGAGCGCTGAGTTCGTAGCTTGATGTCAGAACCCAGTACAGCTCAACGACAGAGACCATTGCGATGTAGCCGGGATCCTCGCTGCTCAAGGACTCAATGAGCGCAGTGGCCTTGGGCGACTGCGCTACGTCATCTTGCATGATGTAGCGCACCAGCACGTTGGTGTCGAGTCCCGTCATCGTGCCGCCGCCCCGCGCTGGGCAATCGCAGCCTGCATATCCTCCAGGGAAACCGACTTTTTGGCCGGACCGAACATGCCCTTGAGTGCGCTCACGTCCTTGGTGGCGGCAACAAACTCATAGCGATCCGGGGCGATCTGAACGAATTCAACCCGGTCTCCCGCGTCTACTTTCAGCGCATTGCGAACGTCCACGGGAATGGTGATCTGGCCTTTGGATGTGAGGGTGGCTGTTGACATAAGTGGCTCCGGTTTTCCTTACTTTAATGTAAGGAGGATCCCCTCGTCAAGTCGGGATTGACTCCGACGGCGCAAGCAGCCGTTCTACCGGGCGGGTGGCCATCAGGCGGCGGGTAGTTAAACCGCCGCGTCCGTCCCCTTGCTGCGCACCGCCAGCACCTTGTCCACGCGCCGGCCGTCCAGGTCGATCACTTCAAAGGTCCAGGCCTGGCATTCAATGCGTTCGCCCAGGCGCGGCAGGCGCCCGGAGATGGACATCAGCAAGCCCGCCAGCGTGTTGTAGCGCCCACGCTCTTCGCCGGGTAAGTCATCCATGTCCAAGCGCGCCTTGAGCTCGCCCAGTGGCATCACTCCGTCGAGCAGCCAGCTGCCGTCTTCGCGCTCGGTGGCCCAGGCGTCGGCCGGGGCGCCCACCTGCAGTTCGCCGGTAATGGCCTCCAACAGGTCGCGCGGCGTGAGCAAGCCCTGCACCACGCCATATTCGTCCACCACAAACACCAAGCG
>CAMDHS010000321.1 GCA_945898115.1 Comamonas sp. lk | reverse complement strand
CAAGGAATACGCCGAACTCGAGTGGCCGATTGACATCCTGATCACCCTGGTCTGGGTGTCCTTTGCCATTGTGTTTTTCGGTACCTTGGGCACGCGCAAGGTCAAGCACATTTATGTGGCCAACTGGTTTTTTGGTGCCTTTATCCTGGCGGTAGCGCTGCTGCATGTGGTCAATAGCGCAGCCATTCCCGCAGGCATGATGAAGTCGTACTCGGCCTATGCCGGCGTGCAAGACGCCATGGTGCAGTGGTGGTATGGCCACAACGCGGTGGGCTTTTTCCTGACCGCAGGCTTCCTTGGAATGATGTATTACTTCATCCCCAAGCAAGCGGGTCGCCCCGTTTATAGCTACCGCCTGTCCATCGTCCACTTTTGGGCGCTCATCTTTACCTATATGTGGGCGGGCCCGCACCATCTGCATTACACCGCCTTGCCCGACTGGACCCAGTCGGTTGGCATGGTGTTCTCGCTGATTCTGTTGGCTCCTAGCTGGGGCGGCATGATCAACGGCATCATGACCCTGTCGGGCGCCTGGCACAAACTGCGTGACGACCCGATCCTGCGCTTCCTGATCGTGTCCCTGTCCTTCTACGGCATGAGCACCTTCGAGGGCCCGATGATGTCCATCAAGACGGTGAATGCCCTGAGCCATTACACCGACTGGACCGTGGGCCATGTGCACTCCGGCGCTTTGGGTTGGGTGGGCTTGGTGACCATGGGCTCCATGTACTACCTGATTCCCCGCCTGTTTGGCCAAAAGCAGATGTACAGCGTCAAAGCTATCGAGATCCATTTCTGGACGGCCACCGTAGGTATCGTGATCTATATCGCCGCCATGTGGATTGCCGGTGTGATGCAGGGCCTGATGTGGCGCGCCATCAACCCCGACGGCACCCTGACCTACACCTTTGTGGAATCGGTCAAGGCCACCTATCCCTTCTACGTGTTGCGTCTGCTGGGCGGCTTGCTGTACCTCAGCGGCATGCTGATCATGCTGTGGAACACCTTGAAAACCGCCACCCATGGGCGTGCTGAGGCGGTGATGATTCCCGCTGTCGTGGCCCACGCCTAAACCCGAAGGACCGAACCATGGCAAAAGACACTTCCACTTCGAGCCTGTCGCACGAAAAAATCGAAACCAGCAACTTTCTGATGATTGTGCTGATATTGCTGGTGCTGCTGGCCGGCGGCATGGTCGAGATCGTGCCCCTGTTTTTCCAGAAATCGACCACCGAGCCGCTCAAGGGCGTGGCGCCCTACACCGCGCTGCAACTCGCCGGGCGCGACATCTACACCCGAGAAGGCTGCTACGGCTGCCATTCGCAAATGATTCGCCCCTTTAGGGCCGAGACGCTGCGCTACGGCCACTACTCTGTAGCTGGCGAGTCGGTGTACGACCACCCCTTCCAATGGGGCAGCAAGCGCACCGGGCCTGACCTGGCCCGTGTGGGCGCCAAGTACAGCGACGAATGGCATCGCATCCACCTGACCAACCCGCGTGATCTGGTGCCCGAGTCCAACATGCCTGCTTACCCCTGGCTGGAAAAAACGCCAGTGGATGCGGCGTCTCTGCCCGGCAACATGACAGCGCTGCGCCGCGTGGGCGTGCCCTATACCGACGCCGAAATTGCCAGCGCTGCCGAAGAAGTCAAAGGCAAGACCGAACTCGACGCCACCATCGCCTATTTGCAGGTGCTGGGTCTGGCGCTGAAATAAGCACTGGAGACCGCTATGGAAGTCAACACCCTGCGCGCACTGGTCACCGTGGTGAGTTTTGCGATCTTTATCGCCATCATCGGCTGGGCGTGGTCCCGCCGGCGCGAAGCGGATTTCACCGAAGCGGCCAAGCTGCCTTTTGAGCAGGACTGATGGCAAACGCACGCACAAGGAAGCAATATGAGTGATTTCACCAGTAATTTTTGGGCCATCTATGTGGCCTCCATCACCGTTGTCAGCATGCTGGCTTGCCTGCTGTTGTTGTGGTTTAGCGGCAAGGCGCGCGCCATGACGGCCAACGACAACAGCACCGGCCACGTCTGGGACGGCGACCTGCGCGAGATGAACAACCCCCTGCCACGCTGGTGGGTGTGGCTGTTTGTCATCACCGTGGTGTTTGGCTTTGTCTACCTGGCGCTGTACCCCGGTCTGGGCAAATCGACTGGCCAACTGGGCTGGACCGCCGTGGGCCAGTATGAGGTCGAGGTGAAAAAAGCCAATTTGGCTGAGGCGCCGCTCTACGCCAAGTTCACCGCCATGGCGCCTGAGGCGGTCGCCAAAGACCCGCAAGCCCACGCCATTGGCGAGCGTCTGTTCATGAACAACTGCTCGCAGTGCCACGGCTCGGACGCACGCGGCTCCAAGGGCTTCCCCAACCTGACCGACGGTGATTGGCTGCATGGCGGCACGCCAGACAAGATCAAGGAAACCTTGAACCTGGGCCGCATTGGTCAGATGCCTCCCATGGCGGCTGCCGTAGGCACGCCGGACGATGTGAAAAACGTGGCCAACTACGTGCTGAGCCTGTCCGGCAGCCCGAACGACTCGGTGCGCGCGGCCTTGGGCAAGTCCAAGTTCACCGCCTGCGCAGCCTGCCACGGTGCTGACGGCAAGGGCAACCAGGCCCTGGGTGCGCCCAACCTGACTGACAAAATCTGGCTGCATGGCTACGGCGAAAACGCCATCATCGCCATGGTCAACAACGGCAAGGTGAACCAGATGCCAGTGCAGGCAGAAAAGCTGACCCCGGCCCAAATCCATGTGCTGGCTAGCTATGTCTGGGGCATGTCCAATCCTTGATGGCATTCATGCCCACGCCTGAGCGCAAGACTATCCCGATTGCCGTGTCGTCGGACACCAGTCCGATCACGCCACCCGAGGGTGCCAGCCCGGAGCTGATCTCGCTTTACGAATCTCACCAAAAGATCTATCCGCGCAGCGTGGTGGGTTTTTTTTCGCGGATCCGTTGGGCTACCGTGTTCCTCACGCAACTGGTGTTTTACGGCCTGCCCTGGCTGGACTGGGGCCAGCGCCAGGCGGTACTGTTTGACCTGGGTTCGCGGCGCTTTTACATCTTCAACTTGGTGCTGTACCCGCAGGACTTCATCTACCTCACCGGTTTGCTGGTGATCTCGGCGCTGTCTTTGTTTCTGTTTACGGCAGTGGCCGGGCGCCTGTGGTGCGGCTACGCCTG
>CAMDHS010000320.1 GCA_945898115.1 Comamonas sp. lk | reverse complement strand
GCGACGGCAAGTCGCGCCAGCACCATCACCGGCACGGGGTCGGGCATATTGCGCCGCACCAAGGGCGTTGCGCCGGGGTGCGACACCGCACCAGCGGCCATGGCGTAGTAGCCCACAACACACCCTTCCGGGTCGGCCACCACGAAAGTTCGACTGGCTCTACTGGCCTGGTTGGCCAAAGCCCGGCGTTTGAGCCAATCGTCCAGGGCGGTCTCGCCGCAAAAGAAGCCGTCCAGCCGATGGCTGCTGTCCAGCGGCGCTGGCGCGCTGAGTTGGGGGCTCACTCCTTTGCACCACTCCAAGGCGCCTTCACGGCCATCAGCCGCTCCAGCCCCGGGTTAGCGGCGGGCGGGGCGTCAAGCAGGGCGGTGAACTGCTTGAATTTGCTGTTGTCCAGGGCGAAGAAAATCTGGTCTAGCACCACGGACTGCGCTTTGTCACAAGCGGCTTCGAGCATGAAGTCTGAGCGGTTTTTGCCCAGCAGTTGCGCGGCGTAGTCGATGAGATCGCGCTGCTCCGTCAGAGCGCGCAGGTTGATGGCGGCATCACGCATAAATTTCTCCTGAATCGCGCTTGGCGCAATGCGTGCATCCTAGGGTCATGTATATCGATTGTCAATACACTCTGGCGCTGGTTGGCTATGCCGTCCGCTCGCTTTCCACCATTCCACCCAAAGTGAGCCGCAGCACGCGGTCGGCGCGTTCGGTGGCCGCCACCGAGTGGGTGACCAGCACCAGCGATGCGCCATGCAGCCGGGTTTGCGCCACCAGCGCGTCCATCACCACAGCCGCCGTGCTGGGGTCGAGGTTGCCGGTGGGCTCATCGGCCAGTATGAGGCGGGGGCGGTGCACCAGCGCGCGGGCGATGGCCACGCGTTGCAATTGCCCGCCGCTGAGCTGCTGGGGCAGGCGCGCGCCCAGGCCGCCCAGGCCTACCGATTCAAGCAGTGCCGCCACGCGCGCCGCGTCGGGCGTGCCCAAAAGCAGCAAAGGCAGGGCCACGTTTTGCGCCACGCCCAGGTGCGGCAGCACATGAAAAGCCTGAAACACAAAGCCAATCTGCGTGCGCCGCAGCGCTGCGCGCTGGTCGTCGCCCAGGGTGCCCAGGTCCACGCCACCCACGTGCACGCTGCCGCTGTCCCAGGTGTCGAGCCCTGCCATGCAGTTCAGCAGGGTCGATTTACCCACGCCCGATTCGCCCATGATGGCCACAAATTCGCCGGGCGCCACCGACAGCGACACGTCGCTAAACACGGGGCTTGTGCCATAGCGCTTGGACAAATGCGCGATTTGCAGGCTGGGGGTTTGCAGGCTCATGGGCGCTCCGACACCAGGCTGCGCACCGCGCGCAGCACCTGTTCTTGCGCGTCGCTTTGGTCACAGGCCACCACTTGGCGCTGGGCCATCGAGCGCAGCCACGTAATCTGGCGCTTGGCCAATTGGCGGGTGGCAAAAATGCCTTTGTCGCGCAGCTCGGCCAGGGGCGAGGTGCCGTCTAGCGCCTCCCATACCTGGCGGTAGCCCACGCAGCGCATGGACGGCAGGTCTGGGTGCAGGTCGCCGCGCGCGCGCAGGGTTTTCACCTCGTCCACCAGGCCTTCGGCCAGCATTTGGTCAAAACGCTGGGCGATGCGCGCGTGCAGCCAGGCGCGGTCTTGGGGTTCGAGCGAAATCAGCGCGGCTTGCGGCTTGGCGGCCACCCCAGCGGCGCTGTTTTGGCGTGCATGAAAGTGCGACAGCGGCAGGCCGCTGATGCGAAACACTTCGAGCGCGCGCTGGATGCGCTGGCTGTCGGCCGGGGCCAGGCGCGCGGCGGTGGTGGGGTCGATTTGGGCGAGTTCGGCGTGCAGCGCTGGCCAGCCTTTATGCTGTGCCTCTAGTTCAATTTCGGCGCGCACTGCCGCGTTGGCGGCGGGCATGGGGTCAATGCCGTCGGCCAGGGCCTTGAAATACAGCATGGTGCCGCCCACCAGCAGGGGCAGCTTGCCGCGCGCGCTGATATCGGTGATCAAGGCCTGGGCGTCGGCCACAAACTCAGCGGCGCTATAGGCTTGCAGCGGGTCGCGGATATTAATCAGGTGGTGCGGCACGGCGGCCAACTCGGCCGCGCTGGGTTTGGCCGTGCCAATGTCCATGCCCCGGTAGACCAGCGCAGAGTCCACGCTGATGATTTCGCAATCGTGTTCTAGCGCGATGGCCATGGCGGCAGCCGTTTTACCCGCCGCCGTGGGGCCGGCCAGACCAATAGAGAAGGGCAGCGCCTGCGCCATGGTCAGGGCGCGGTGGCGCGGTTTGCGCTGGCTCGCACGGGCGCGTCAACCAAGTGGGCGCGCGCCACGTGGCGCAGCAAGAGCAGCAGCCCGCTAGCGGCCACCGTAAGCCCCAGCACCAGGGCCAGCCAAAAGCCGGTGGCCTGCAGCGGCTCAGTGGGAAACCAGGCCAGGGCGCGCAGCCAGTCGGGCGCGAGGTGCGGCGCAATGCCCAGCAGATAACCCAGTGGCAGCGACACCGCCCAAAACGCCAGCAACTGCACCCACATGGGCGCGCGGGTAATTTTGTAGCCGCGAATGGCGCCACTGGTCACCACCTGCGCCGAGTCCGAAAGCTGAAACACAGCCGCCAGCAACAGCAGCTGCGCGGCCAAGGCGACGACTACCGTGTCGTTGGTGTACATGCCGGCAATCTCGGTGCGCCAGGCGGCAATACCGCTGGCCGACACCAGCGCAAAACCCAGCGCCACCGCCACGCCCACCCAGGCGCGAAAGCGCGCGGCCTGCGGGTCGCCCGCGCCCAGAGCGTGGCCCACACGGGTGAGCACCGCTACGCCCAGGCTCAGCGGCACCATAAAGACGAGCGAGGTGAAGTTGAGCGCCACCTGGTGCGCGGCCACCTGGTGGCTGCCAAAGCGCGCCACCAAAAGCGCAATCAGGGCAAAGGCGCTGGTCTCGGCGAAATAGGTCACGCCAATGGGCAGGCCGATTTTGAGCAGGCTGCGCAGCTTGGGCAGGTGCGGCCACTCCCACTGCGCCAGCGGCCAGGTGCTGGCAAAGGCCGGGCTGCGGCGCATCCACCAGAGCAAGCCGCCAAGATTGGCCCACACGCACAGCAAAGTAGACCAAGCGCAGCCCAGGCCGCCCTGTGGCGCAAAGCCCCAGTGGCCAAACACCAGCACCCAACTCAGCAATATATTGATCAGCAA
>CAMDHS010000319.1 GCA_945898115.1 Comamonas sp. lk | reverse complement strand
AAGAGCCTGAGCGTGGTGTCGGGAGGCAACACAACCTTCGTGGGAACTGACCTTGCCGCAGGCGGCGGAATTTCAGTGGCTGCGGCTGGCGATGTGAGCTTCAAGGCCGCCGAGAGCACCAGTTCGTCCAGCAGTATCGGCGTCTCCGCCGGCATTGGTACCTCGAATAAGACGACGACCAACCAGGATCCCAACGAGAAAGAGGAGGAAGGCAACGTCGCGTTCCTGTTCAAAGACAAAGCAAAGGATGGGGATAAGGACGCGGCAGCAGAAGCACCGGCAGAAGAGGGCGAACCCGCCGAAGGCACGAGCAAGAGCAAGGAAACAGTCAAGGTCGAGGCATCACTGGATATCGGCATCAGCAGCAGCAACGTGCAAAAGGGCTCCAACGTCAACGCGGGCGCCGGTGGTATCCAGATTTCTTCTGGCAAAAACGTGGCCCTGCAAGGCACGCAACTGCAAACCACGGGCGCGGTCAGCGTCACGGCAGTCGGCAAGGTAACGCAAACCGCAGCAGTAAGCACCAGCACCGATTTTGGCGTTGGCATCAGCGCCGGTGTGACCAAAGAGAAAGAATCGGGCTCCTTGGTAACACCTGAGCCGGCAGCCGAAGGCGCTGACGCCAAGGCCGCTGATTCAGCAACGGATAAGGCCGATTCCAAGGCGGACCCCAAAACCGATGTAGCGACTGATGCCAAACCGGGCAATGCCGCCACCGACGGCAAAGCGGCAGATCCAGCCGCGCCTGCTGACGACAAGAAGGAAGTCCCGACCTTCAAGAAAGCCGAAGCCAAAGACCAACCTACGCAAGGCCTTCGCGCTCTGACGCTGGAATCCAACAGCACCGTGACCAATACGACGATTGCGGCCGCAGGCGGCTCAACCGTCAAGTCGGGCACGGCGGCGCAGACCACCATCGCTGGCGTCAACATGATGCTACGCGCCACGGTCAGCGCCGACGGCAGCAACCGCACCCAGGTGCCCGTGCCAGGCACTTTGCCTGCTGGCACCAAGGTGGTCGCCGCCATGTCAGACGGTCGTCCTTTGCCAAGCTGGGTGAACTTTGACGCAGCCACCGGCGCGCTGACCGGCACGCCGCCAGCAGACCTGGTGGGCAGCGTGCCCATCGTGGTGAATGTGCCTATGCCGGATGGCACCACCTTCAAGGTGGGCGTGGTCTTCGGCAACTAAGGCAATTGGCACCACCCTGCCGCAGGGGCACACCCTGCGCCAGCGTGGCAATTGGCAAGGACCGACGCTTGAAGCTGGGCCCGGCGCACTTTGATTTGCGCGACCGCGCCTGGTCGACTTGGTGCTGCGGCTCAGCAACGCAGCTTGCCCGCAAGGTTTAGTGACGCGACTGGGCGACTGGCGCCCTGACGGGTCCGCTATGCCCACTGTTAGAGTGGCCCACGCTGGCTCCGCTCTTTGGCTGCCACACACCCAACGCCTGTTCATGCCCGCTCGCCTTTCCCGCATCTTTCCCTTGCTCTTTGTCGTCCTGTGGTCCACCGGCTTTATCGGTGCGCGCCTGGGGCTGCCGCATACCGAGCCGCTGACCTTTTTGTTTGTGCGCTTTACCGCCGTGGTGCTGCTGATGCTGGCCATTGCGCTGGCCACCCGGGCGCCGTGGCCGCAGGGCGCGCGTGCCTGGTTTCACATTGGTGTGGCTGGCTTGCTGCTGCACGGGGTGTATTTGGGCGGCGTGTTTATTGCCATCTCGCTAGGCCTGCCTGCGGGCGTGGCGGCACTCGTGGTGGGGGTGCAGCCCCTGCTTACTGCGGTGGGCGCAGGCTGGCTGTTGGGCGAGACCGTGGTGCGCCGCCAATGGCTGGGCCTTTTGCTCGGCCTGGGCGGTGTGGCGCTGGTGGTGGCCAACAAGCTTGGCACAGTGTTTGCGCTGTCGGCCCTGCTGCCCTGCGCGGTGGCGCTCTTGGCCATTACCGCTGGCACGCTCTACCAAAAGCGTTTTTGTCCCGCCTTTGACTGGCGCAGCGGCGCGGTAGCCCAGTTTGTGCCCACAGCACTGGCCACAGGTCTGGGCGCCTGGCTGTTTGAGACCGGCCGCATGGACCTGACTGGCGAGATGGTGTTTGCCTTGGCCTGGCTAATACTGGTGCTGTCGGTGGGGGCGGTCAGCCTGCTCAATTGGCTCATTCGCCAAAGCAGCGCGGTCAATATCGCCAGCCTGTTTTACCTGGTGCCACCCTGCACCGCCATCGTGGCCTGGGCGCTGTTTGGCGAATCGTTTTCGCAGCTCGCCCTGGGCGGCATGGCGCTGGTGGTGGGCGGGGTGTATTTGGCGCGGAAGTAGCCTTGGTAGGGCCCCGGCGGTGAAGGCTAGGCGACGGCGGCCCTCAGGCCGGCGCGTCCTGGCTGGCGTGTGGCAGAAACTGCGCGATGGCGGACTCCAGTTCCTCTTGCCGTACGGGCTTGGTAATAAACGCGTTGACACCGGCGGCTTTGGCCTGCTCGCGGGCCTCTTGCAAGACGTCAGCGGTGAGCGCAATCACCGGTATCTTGGCGTTTGGCCCCGACAAGCAGCGTATGGCCCGCGTGGCCGTCAGCCCATCCATCACGGGCATGTGGATGTCCATCAAAACCAGATCGTAGGGGGCCTGTGCTATCGCCTCCAAGGCGACTTTCCCGTTGTCACAAAAGGTGGCCCCAAAGCCCATCCGCTTGAGCATGAGCGCCATGAATTTCTGGTTTACCGCATGGTCTTCTGCCACCAGAATTCGCGCTGCCTTGGTCTGGTGTCGGGGGGTGGCCAGTTGTACGATGGGCGTGACAGCTTCGCCGGGTTTGGAGCGCAGCAGCAGCGGCAAGCGCAGCTCAAAGGTCGAGCCTTGCAGGGGCACACTTTGAACCGTGATGTCGCCGCCCATTTGCTGCGCCAGTTCAAGCGATATCTGCAGCCCCAATCCAATGCCGGCAAACTTACGCGAAAGGCCCACATCGGCCTGAAAAAAGCGCTGGAACAACTTAGCCATCGCCTCCTGGCTCATGCCAATGCCACTGTCTTGCACGCGCACCTCCAACCAGGCTTGGCCCGTGGGATCGGTACGGGCGCAAACGGACAAGCGCACGTGCCCGTGCTCGGTAAATTTGAGGGCGTTGCTGATGAGGTTGAACAGGATTTGCCGCAGACGCGTGGCGTCAGCCGATATCCAGCACTCCAGCCCGTGGGCCTTTTGCATTTC
>CAMDHS010000318.1 GCA_945898115.1 Comamonas sp. lk | reverse complement strand
GGTGAGCACCAGTTCCTTGAACGCAGCGTCCAAGGTGGGGTGGCGCAGCACGTCGCGCAGGGCGCTGATGGTGGCGCTGTCTAGCAGCTGCTCTGGCATTTGTTCGGCTTGGATCGCGCCCAATGCGCAGCGCAGCAGCAGGCGTTGGCTCGCTTCCCAGCGGTTGAACGGGTCGCTGTCGTGGGCCAGCAGCGCGAGCAACTGTGTGTCGGTGTATTCAAAGTCCAGCACCACCGGGGCAGAAAAGCCGCGCAGGATGGACGGTACCGGTTCTTCTGCCACATTGACGAAGGTCAAGGTCTGGTTTTGCTCGGTCATCACCAACAGGTAGGTTTCGCTGGCCGCGCGCTCAGCACTGGTTTGCAGGGGCAGGGCGGCGCCAGTGTGCGCGCCCACCAGTCCCAGGCGCACCGGGATCACAAACGGCGCTTTGGGCTCCTGGCCCGGCGTGGGCGCGCAGTTTTGCATGAGCGTGAGCGTGTAGGTCTGGGCGGCGGCGTCAAACTGGCCGCTGGCGGTCAGGTGCGGCGTGCCGGCCTGGCTGTACCAGCGCTTGAACTGGGGCAAGAGCGCGGCCAGGCTAGAGGCCGGGTTAGCGTCGGCAATGGCCTGGGCGAAGTCGTCGCAGGTCACGGCCTGGCCATCAAAGCGCTCGAAATACAGCTTCATGCCGCGCGCAAAACCGGCGCGGCCGCTCGCCTCGTCACCCTGGGCGGCCAGGGTTTGCATCATGCGCACTACTTCGGCGCCTTTTTCGTAGATGGTGACGGTGTAGAAATTGTTGATTTCTACATAGCTGTCAGGCCGCACCGCGTGGGCCATGGGGCCGGCGTCCTCAGGAAACTGGGCGCTGCGCAGCACGCGCACGTCCTCGATGCGCTTGACGGCGCGGGCCGACGGGTCGGCGCACAGGTCTTGGCTGAATTCTTGGTCGCGAAAGACGGTTAAGCCTTCTTTGAGGCTCAATTGAAACCAGTCGCGGCAGGTAATGCGGTTGCCGGTCCAGTTGTGGAAGTATTCGTGGCCCACCACGCTCTCAATATTGGCGTAGTCCACGTCCGTGGCCGTGGCCGGGTTGGCCAACACGTACTTGGTGTTGAAGATGTTGAGGCCCTTGTTCTCCATGGCGCCCATATTGAAGTCGCTGGTGGCCACAATCATGAAGCGTTCCAGGTCTAGGGGCAGGCCAAAACGGGCTTCGTCCCAGGCCACGCTGGCCATGAGTGAATTCATGGCGTGCTCGGTCTTGTCCAGGTCGCCGGGGCGCACATAGACCTGCAGCAAGTGCTCTTTGCCCGCCAGCGAGCTGATGCGCTGTTCGCGGCACACCAGTTGCCCGGCCACCAGGGCGAACAAATAGGCCGGCTTTTTGTGCGGGTCGAGCCATTGTGCAAAGTGGCGTCCGTCTGGCAAATCGCCGTGGTCCACCAGATTGCCGTTGGACAGCAGCACCGGGTAAGCGGCCTTGTCGGCGCGCAGCGTAACGGTATAGCTGGCCATCACGTCGGGGCGGTCCAAAAAGTAGGTGATGCGCCTAAAGCCTTCGGCCTCGCACTGGGTAAAAAACGAGTCGTTGCTGACGTACAAGCCCATGAGCTTGGTGTTCTTGACCGGTGCGCAGGTGGTAAAAATTTCTAGCGAAAAGGGCTCAGGGCCTTCGGGCAAGTTTTCCAGCAACAGTTTGTCACCGTCCATCTTGAAGGACGTGCCCGCGCCGTTGACCAGCACGCGCGCCAGGTTGAGCTCTTCGCCGTCCAGGCGCAGCGCTTGCACGGGTGCGTCGGGGTTGCGGCGCAGCGTCATCTTGTTGAGCACCCGGGTTTTGGCCGGGTCCAGGTCAAACGTCAGGTCAACGGTGTCGATCCAGAACGCCGGGGGCGTGTAGTCGCCCCGGTGCACGGTGGTGGCCGGTGCCTGGCCTTCGCGAAATGTCAACATCGGGAAACTCTCCTGTGGGCTGGGGCCATTTTGGCCCTCTTGTGTTACACGCCTTGCTTGAGCGAGGCTTGAATAAAAGGGTCTAAGTCCCCGTCCAGCACTTTTTGCGTGGCAGAGGTCTCGTAATTGGTGCGCAGGTCTTTGATGCGGCTGTTGTCCAGCACATACGAGCGAATCTGGTGGCCCCAGCCCACGTCGGTCTTGGTGTCTTCGAGCTTTTGCTGCGCTTCCTGCTGCTTGCGCAGCTCAAAGTCATACAGGCGGCTGCGCAGGCGCTTCCAGGCCACGTCGCGGTTACCGTGCTGGCTGCGACCGTCCTGGCATTGCACCACGATGCCGGTGGGCAAGTGGGTCAGGCGCACGGCCGAGTCGGTCTTGTTGATGTGCTGGCCGCCCGCGCCGCTGGCCCGGAAGGTGTCCACCCGCACATCCGACGGGTTGATGTCGATCTCGATCGAGTCGTCAATTTCGGGGTAGACAAACACGCTGGCAAAGCTGGTGTGGCGCCCGCCCGAGGAATCAAAGGGCGATTTGCGCACCAGGCGGTGCACGCCGGTCTCGGTGCGCAGCAGACCAAAGGCGTATTCGCCCTCGATCTTGATGGTCGCGCCCTTGATGCCGGCAATGTCGCCCGCGGTTTCGTCCTCTACGGTGGTGGCAAAACCTTTGCGCTCGGCGTAGCGCAGGTACTGGCGCAGCAGCATGCTGGCCCAGTCACAGGCTTCGGTGCCGCCGGCGCCGGACTGGATGTCCAAAAAGCAGTTCAGCGGATCGGCCGGGTTGTTGAACATGCGCCTGAATTCCAGGCCCTCAATGGTCGTGGCCAGGGTGGCGGCTTCGGCCTCAATCGTCAGCAGGCCGGCTTCGTCGCCGTCTTCCTTGGACATCTCGTACAACTCGGTGTTGTCGGCCAGGTCGCGGTCCAATTGATCCAGCGTGACCACCACGCCTTCAAGCGCTTTTTTCTCTTTGCCCAGTTCTTGGGCGCGCTTGGGGTCGTTCCAGACGGTGGGGTCTTCTAGCGATGCGTTAACCGTGCGCAGGCGTTCAGATTTGGCAGCGTAGTCAAAGATACCCCCGAAGCTCGGCGGCGCGCGCGCTGAGGTCGTTGAGTTGGGTGCCAATGAGGTTGGTGCGTTCTGCGTCCATGGGGGTGTTCCTGCGGTATGTGGGTAATTCGCCCGCATTTTCTCACGCGGCCCCCTAGCTGGTCTTTTTGGTGTTTTCGGTCTGGTCCGGCGTCACCGCGCTGCGTTGCCGCAGGCG
>CAMDHS010000317.1 GCA_945898115.1 Comamonas sp. lk | reverse complement strand
ACCAACGCACGGGCCACTTCGTCAGATAGGGGCGTGGACGCCACGGGGTAGCGCCGCACGTCGGCCAGCGTGACGCTTTTTTGCGCCGCCAGCGGATGGCCAGCGCGCACCACCAGGCCCCCGCGCAGCTCGGCCAGCGATTCGATATTCAGGTCCGTGGCTGGAATGACGCGGCGCATGTCCACCACCATCGCGTCGAGCTGGCGGCTGCGCAGTTGCAAGATCTGCAGCTCCACCGGCCCTTGCGTGACCGCCACGCGCATGCCTGCTCGGGTGGACGCGGCGCACATCAGCGGCACCAGCAAGAGCGCCGCCGGGCCCGAGCCCAAGCCCACGCTGATGCTGCCCCGGCCACCGTCTTGCAGCAGTTTGGCGCTTTGGCGCAACTCTGCGGCCTCACGAACAATGTGGCGCGCCCGGGCCACCACGTCTTGGCCCAGCGGCGTGAGCTCGTTGCGCTTGCCAATGCGGTCGAGCACTTTGGCGCCCAGGTCAATCTCTAAGCTTTGGATGCTGCGGCTCAGCGCCGACTGCGTCAGAAACAGTTTCTCGGCCGCGCGGCTAAACGAGCCCGTGTCAGCCAAGGCCAGCAGGTGTTCCAAATGCTTGATGTTCATGCCCGCGCGCGTCCTTTATCATGAGGTAAATGAATGATAACTAGAAAAATAATACATTGGACACATTGATTTGCGCGCCCTACCATTTGCGCCACATCCCGCCCCTTGTCCATTTTTTTGGAGCCCGCCATGCACCTCACCCTCGGAAATTCACTGCGCGCCTGTGGCGCCCTGGTCGCCAGTCTGGTGCTTGCCGCGTCTGTGGCAGCGCAAACCTACCCGTCCAAACCCGTCAGCATGATCGTGGCCTTTCCGGCCGGCGGCGGGTCGGACGTGCTGGGTCGCGCGGTCGGCAAAGGCATGGCGGAAGTATTTGGTCAGCCCGTCATCGTCGAAAACGTAGTGGGCGTGGGTGGCGCCCTGGGGGTGCTCAAGGCAGCTAACGCCCAGCCTGATGGCTATACCCTGTTGGCGGGCTCCCCGTTGGAGCTGATCTACACCCCCTTGGGTGTGGCCGCCGCCAAAAACAAGCCAGAGGACATGCGCCTGGCCGCCCTGGTGGGGTACACACCCATTGCGATCGCTGTGCGCAAGGACTTGCCTGTGAACACGCTGGAGGAGTTTGTAGCGTTTGCCAAGAAGGCTGACAAGCCTCTCAGCTATGGCTCCACGGGCATGGGTTCGCTCTACCACCTGATGGCTGAAAAAGCCCTGCAAACAGCGGGCGCACGTGGCTTGCACGCGCCCTACAACGGCATGGCACCCTACCTCAAGGACTTGATGGGCGGTGTGATTGATTTTGCGGTCGTCCCCCTGGTTGGCCCGGTGATCGGCGCCATTGAGAGTGGACAGATCAAAGCGCTGGCCCTCGCATCCAGCCAACCCCTCGCACGCTTGCCCAAGTTGCCTCTGGCGAGTGCGACCAAGGGCTTTGAAGACTACCAGTTCAGCATCTGGATTGGCATTCAGGCGAGTGCCAAAACGCCTGATGCACAGGTGTCTGCGGTGCACAAAGCCGCGTACACCGCCCTGGGCAACCCAGATATTCGCAAAATCATTGAAACCGCTGGCAGCACCGTGGCTGAACCCATGACCCTGGCACAGCTTGACGCCTTCTATAAAAAGGAAGCGGTCAAGGCCGTGGCGATTGCCAAGTCCATCAAGCTGGAACCTCAGTAAGCCGATGTCTGCCACTCTGTCAGCCCTGGAAGCACGCGCAGATACCTTCACGGCGCTGCGCCGCGACATCCACCAGCACCCGGAAATCGGTTTTCAGGAGTTTCGCACCAGTGACCTGGTGGCCGAGCGGCTGGAGCGCTGGGGCTACGCCGTCACCCGCGGCCTGGGCGGCACGGGCGTGGCGGGGCAACTCAAGCGCGGCACGGGTGCGCGCCGACTGGGCTTGCGCGCCGACATGGACGCGCTGCCCATCCACGAGACCACCGGGCTGCCCTACGCCAGCAGCCACGCCGGCCTGATGCACGCCTGCGGCCACGATGGCCACACCGCCATGCTGCTGGCTGCGGCAGAACACCTGGCAAGCAGCGCAACATTTGACGGAACCCTGAACCTGATTTTTCAGCCGGCCGAGGAAAGCCTGGGCGGCGCGCGCAAGATGATGGAAGACGGCCTGTTTGAGCGTTTTCCGTGCGATGCGATTTTTGCCATGCACAACATGCCCGGCTTTCGCCAAGGCCAGTTGCTGCTGCGCGAGGGCGCGACCATGGCCTCGAGCGAAAACATCGTGGTGCACATCGAAGGCCAGGGCGGCCACGGCGCCATGCCCCACCTCAGCGCCGACCCGGTGGTCGCAGGCGCGGCCATCGTCATGGGCCTGCAAACCATTGTGTCGCGCAATGTGGCGCCGCTGCAAATGGCGGTGATCACCGTGGGCGCTTTCCAGTCGGGCGTGGCCAACAACGTCATTCCCCAAAGCGCCACGCTCAAACTCAGCGTGCGTGCGCTAGACCGGGGCGTGCGCGCACTGCTGCGCAGGCGCATTGTGGAACTGGTGCAAGCGCAGGCACAAAGCTTTGGCGTGCAAGCCCAAGTCGAGTTTTTGCCCGGCTACCCGGTGCTGGTCAACACCCCGGCAGAAACGGAAATAGCGCGCGAAGTGGCAGTCGCCCTGGTGGGCGAGGACAACGTGGTGCGGCAAACCGAGCCGCTGACCGGCAGCGAAGACTTTGCCTACATGCTCGAAGCGGTGCCAGGCAGCTACCTATTTATTGGCAATGGCGACGCCGCAAACGGCGGCCACGGCGCGTGCATGGTGCATAACCCGAACTACGACTTTGAAGACCGCAATATTCCGATAGGAGCGGCCTTTTGGGTCCAACTTGCGCAGCGCTATTTGGTGTAGCGCAAGCGTTGAAATTCAGATCGGGAGAGACTGCTGGCTCAAGGCCCGCAGCGCCGAAGGAGCAACCGCCCCGGAAACTCTCAGGCAAAAGGACCGATCTGAAATCTTGAACTCTGAAGAGTTGCCGGAGCTAGTCGTCCGGCACACCGAAGGAGCAAGTGGCGCTGTCCCACCCGGGCAGGCCATGAATCTCTCAGGTTCCAAACAGAGGGGGCGTACGCCGTGCATGGTGCGCGCGCGTGCTCTTTTCCCTGACTGTTTAAACGTCTGAGTCATGAAATCAATCGCAGTCATTGGTGGCGG
>CAMDHS010000316.1 GCA_945898115.1 Comamonas sp. lk | reverse complement strand
GCAACGGTACGCAGCTTCGCCTCATCCATATTGATCACCATCCTTAGATGATCAAGCAACCAGTTCAGCGGCTGAAATCCGTGCTCAGGCTCATTTTTGGGTGGAAATACGGGCTGCCTTCAGGCTCACACCTCATTGGACAGGGCTGGGCCTCGCATAAAATCACCCTTAATGTTAGAAAGAAACAATGTTTGATAAAACCGGTGAGTGGATTCCCCTGCAATCGTTTGACGATTTTGACAACGGCCTGTCCGACCTGATTGACCTGTGGTCGAGCACGGGTAGGTCGCCCACCAAAACCGTCAAAAAAGCAGCGCTGGCGCACTTCAAGGCGGACCTGGAATCCGCCACTCTGGAATGGGCCGACAACAAGGCCAAGTCCAAAAAATACGCGGCTATTGCGGCGGAGCTGGCCGAGTTTGAAGAAGCGCTGCAACAAGTCTGATCCTTGGCCCCTGGCTCGGTAGCGGCACCCCTTGATTTGCTTCAACAAGCCCTATGGCGTACTCAGCCAGTTCACGCCTGAGGGGCGCTGGCGCGGGCTGAAAGACTTCATCGATATTCCCCACGTGTACGCCGCCGGGCGCTTGGACGCCGACAGCGAGGGACTGCTTTTGCTGACCGACGACGGCCAGGCCCAGGCCCGCATTGCCGACCCGCGCTTCAAGATGGAAAAAACCTATTGGGTGCAAGTGGACGGCGTGCCCGACGAAGCCGCGTTAGCTGCCTTGTGCCAAGGCGTGCTGCTCAAAGACGGACCGACGCTGCCCGCCCGCGCCCAAACGATAGACCCGCCACCGGGCCTGTGGGAGCGCGACCCGCCCATCCGCGTGCGCCAAAACAAACCCACCGCCTGGCTGGAGCTGTCTATCAAAGAAGGCCGCAACCGCCAGGTGCGGCGCATGACCGCAGCGGTGGGCCTGCCTACGCTGCGGCTAATTCGCGCTGCTATTGGTCCGTATGCGCTGGAGGGTCTGGCGCCGGGGTGTTGGCGGGAGGTGGATTGAGGGTGGTAGTCGTCAGACTTCGGGACGCGCGAATCTGTGCTGCGCTCACACCATCTGAACAATCAGCTTTTTTCCGCAGGCTTGCGCGTATTTGCGCAAGGTGGCGAAAGACGGTGAATGCTTTTCGCTGCGCAAAGAGGCTTCTAGCCGAGAAACGGCCGACACCGTAGTGCCCATGCGAATTGCCACGTCTGCCTGCGTCAGGCCCGCTGCCTGCCGCGCGTCCAACATGGCGTGCAGGGCGGTGTATTCCTCTTCCAACGCGTCAAAAGCCTGCTTCACACCCGGTTTGGACAGAAGCGCTTTGCGAAATGCCGCGTCATGTGGCACAGGTTTGTAGCCGGTATCAGCCATGGTGAACGTCCTTTAATCGTTTACGGGCCAAACGCAATTCGGCGTCTGGGGTTTCTTGGGTTTTCTTTACAAAGGAATGCAAAACCACGATGGTTTGGCCCACTTGCGTGCAATAGAAAACCCGTCCAATACCTTCTGGCCCCCTGGGGCGAAGCTCAAACAATCCTGCGCCCATTGCGCGAGAGTGAGGCATACGCAGGTCGGCGCCATGCACGGTTATCGCATCGGTTAACCGAACATAGTCCGCCACAATGCCCGCTGGCATGGCCAGCACGTCTTTGCGCACTCGTTCGCTGTAATAGGTGACTAGCCACGCCATGGGGAGCAAATATTAGCATATTTGCTAATATTTGGTGATGTCAGCTATAGCCCAGGCAGTAGATGCAGCGCGTCAGCTGGGCGCCGTCCTCTGCAAGCCGCGAGTTGTCCAGTGCGTGTTGCAGAATTGTTCATTTGGGGCTAAGGATTGGCTGCTCAGAGGCGTGCACGTTGGTCCGTTTCAATTCATGTAGCGTCTTGCCATTGGCGGCCTTCCATTCCACCCAGCCGTTGGCCGAACGACCCATAACTGCCATGGCAGCCGTACTAGGGCTTGAAAACAGGTGGTCACGATTGAAAACCAGCATGCCGTCCTGGAGCGCGACAACACCCTCAGTCAACAACTGCTGGCGCAGGCGTTCGTTGGCTGTGCCTTGAATCGACGCCACACTGGCGGCCCGTCCGCGCGAGCCCTTGTGCACCACAAAGCCTTCGCTTGTGTAAGCGCCCACGCCATCGGCGTCAGAGCCTTTGCAGTAAAACCATTCCTGTGCTCCCTCGGAAGTTGGGGCATTGATCAGAGGTTCAAAAATCGGCTGTCCGAGCGTGGCGAGCAGGGTTGCGGCGGTTTCGTGGATTTCGAGGCAATCTGCCTCTAGTGGCGCAGGTGTATGCGGGCGCGCACCGCTGGTGCTGTTCTCCAAGCTGTAACGCCCGGCCAGTGTGGCTTGTTGGAGGGAAAACCATTCCAGAAAGAGTGCGTGTGTCTGCGTCATGCTGTTGGTCAGAGAAATGACCACCATCGCCCGGCTCCAGAAATCCTTACCCTGGTTGTGTTGCGTTAACCGAACCCCCACGTTGCCTGATTGGCCGATATACACGCGTGGCAAACCACCCTCAGACAATTCACCCACCAAAAAATAAACCCCAACCTGTTGGGCCTCTGGCATATTCACAAAGTCCGCCAATTGGTTGCGCGGCACTTCAATCACACGAACAATGCGTGTCGTTATTTCGGCCACTCGCACACCACGCGGATCACCGGCGGGGAGGAAGATTTGGATGGTTTGGGGGCGATGTGTAGACACTACGGGTTTGACCAGTCTTTTTAGATATCTATTTGGACTGAGGGCTGGTGGTCGGCAGGTTTTGGGGACGCGCGAACCGGTGCTGCAAACTATTGGAAACGGAGTCTCCTTCAAGCGGCCTGGCGTAACTCCATGGGCATCAGACCTTCTTTTTTGGCATCCAGTAGAACGATTTCTACAATCGTTCCGTCCTCGGCGTAGCTGATGTTGGTGTGCCAGTCTTGGGAAACCTCGCGCACGATCGCTTTGTCTGACACCCGAATGTGCAGTATGTCGTCTTTTTCAAAGTAAATGCTTTTCATGGCTTCGGCTCCCAACGGTGCATAACTGTCTTCACTACCAAGACATTGTCGATGACTACGGCCACACAAAGCAAGTTGTAGCCCTGTCCAATGAGGTGTGAGCCTGAAGGCAGCCCGTATTTCCACCCAAAAATGAGCCTGAGCACGGATTTCAGCCGCTGAACTGGTTGCTTGATCATCTAAGGATGGTGATCAATATGGATGAGGCGAAGCTGCGTACCGTTG
>CAMDHS010000315.1 GCA_945898115.1 Comamonas sp. lk | reverse complement strand
CTGCGGCCGTCCATAGTGACCGCAGGCGCGCCCAAGTAGGTGGCGCCATGGGCTTCAAGGCCTGCCAAGTCAAGCAGTGTGGGCATGATGTCTTTGACGGTGGTAAACGCGTTGGAGCGCTTGTCTGCGAGCGCGCCAGTGGCGCCAGAGATGATCAGCGGCACGCGCAAGCCGCCCTCAGCAGCAAAATACTTAAAGCCACTCCAGGGTGATGCAAGGGCGCTGGCCCAGCGCGGCCCGGTGGCCGCAAATGTGCCTTTTGTGCCCATATCTGGCCCGTCTGTGCGATAGTTGGAAAGAACCCAGTGCTTGGACGCGCCGATGGCCAGCGGATCGGCGGGGTCCGGCCCGTTGTCCGACAGAAACACAAACACGGTGTTGTCGAACTGGCCGGTACTTTTCAAATGGCTAATCAGGCGGCCAATTTGAAAGTCGGCCGCTTGCGCCATACCGGCATACACTTCCATGCGCCGCGACTGCAGGCGGCGCTCGGCGGCGTCTAGTTTGCTCCAGTCCTGGCCTATTGGCATGGTGGCCACACCCGCTTGTGCAGGAAACAAGCCCAGTCGCACCGCGCTGTCGCGCCGGGCCTGGCGCAGCGCGTGCCAGCCAGCGTCGTACTTGCCCCGATAGGCGTCGACAAATTCCTTAGGCGCTTGCAGCGGGATGTGGTTGGCCTGAAAGCCGATGTAGGTGAAAAACGGCTTTTTGTCTCCCTGCGCCTTTAAATAGTCAATGGCCTTGTCAACAAACAACTCAGAAGAATAAAAGTCCTTGGGCGGCCTCGCCTCTTTGTCGTCCTCAAACCAATAGGCCTTGTCGTACAGCAGCATGTAGGTGCGGTTTTCCCAGTTGTCCGAGCCGCTGTCGGCCTGGATAAATGAGCGCTCAAAGCCCCGGCGCTGAGGCAGTTTGTCGGGCGTCTTGCCCAGGTGCCATTTGCCGGTAATGTAGGTGTGGTAGCCACGGTCCTTGAGACGCGTGGCCAGTGTGACCGCCTGGTCGCTAAGCACGCCTTCATACCCGGGCTTTCCTTCATGCTGCGCCGGCATGGACTCGGGCATATTGCCCACACCCACACGGTGGTGGTCGGCTCCGGTCAGCAGCATGGCGCGCGTGGGAGAACAGGTGGCCGCCACATGAAAGTTGGAAAAGGTCACGCCCCGGCGCGCCAGACTGTCTAGATGCGGGGTGGAAATTTCGCTACCCAGAGCGCCAATGTCGCCAAATCCCCAATCGTCGACCACAAGCACCACGATATTGGGTTGGGCCGCAAACACCTGTGCGCACAAGACCATCTGCGCCGCAGCAAAGCAAAGCGATTTCATCCAAAGAATTATTGTTTTCATCGGCACGGAACAAGAGCCCACCCCTGCGGCAAGCAACAGAGAGCATTATGTGTATTTAACTTAGCGAAAGTCCCACCAAATTACATTGGTGACAGCCATGTTTTTGCGAACCAGGGCTGGATCCTAGAATGATTTTTTGTTTTGACACGAGACCCCTGCCCATGCACGCTCCATTTGTCATGCGCCACGATGCCCAAGGCCTGGCCACCCTGACCCTGAACCGCCCGGACAAGCTCAATGCGCTGTCACCCGACAGCTTTGTCGCTCTGCGCGCCCACTTGGACGCCATTGCCGCCGACGACACCATCGGCTGCGTGCTGCTGCAAGGTGCAGGGCGCTCGTTTTGCGCAGGGCACGATCTGTCAACCATTAGCGCCGACATGGACGAGGCCTTTGCCGCCGAGACCATTGACGCGCTGGCGCGCCTGCCCCAGCCCACCATCGCCCGCATCCACGGCCACTGCTTTACCGGTGGGCTCGAGCTCGCTCTGGGCTGCGACATCCTGATGGCAACTGAGTCGGCCAAGCTGGGTGACACCCATGGTCAGTGGGGGTTGGTGCCGGTGTGGGGCATGTCGGTGCGACTGCCCCAGCGCGTAGGGCGGGCCACGGCCAAAGAACTCATGTTCACCAGCCGACGCATCAGCGGACGCCAAGCGCTGGACATTGGCCTAGTAGACCACTGCCTGCCTGAATCGGAACTCGACGCGGCCATTTCAGCCCTGGTGGCCGAGATATTGGCCAACTCTGCGGGCACCAACCGCATCGTCAAGGCGCTGGTGGCAGCCGCCGACGAACGCACGCATGAGGCAGCGTTGAAGTTTGAGCGGGAATTGCCCTATGGCCTGCCAGCCGATATGGCGCAGCGCATGGGGCGGGCTGTGTAAGCTTGTTGCGCTGGAAGGCGTGTCGTTGGCGTGGGGATTCGCGGCAAGGGCGCCGCTCCTACGAATAACGGGGCGCGTCGGCCATTAGATTCGCGGCGAAGCGCCGTTCGTACGAATGCCATTCTCCGGTAGGAGCGGCGCCTCGCCGCGAAGGTATTCGGGTTTTGGACGCCGCCGGGGAGATTCGCGGCGAGGGCGCCGCTCATACGAATACCGGGGCGCGTCGGCCCTTAGCCGAAGTTGGCCGCCCCCGCCATCGCGCCCATACGCGCGGCAATCGCTTGGAACTGCGCTACCGTGTCGGCAATGATTTTCTCCACCGAGTCCACGCTGTGGATCAGCCCTGCCGACTCGCCCGCCAGAGCTGGGGCGGCATTCATGTCCCCGCCAAAGTAGACCTGCTGGATGCCGTTGAAGCTGTCGGGGCCCATGAGCCCTGCTTCGTGGATGGTCTGGGTAAATTCGGTTTTCAGGGCACGGATGCAGGGGCTGGACTTGGTGTTGAGCATCCAGGTCCCGGTGATCTGGGCGTCCACAATGGCCTGC
The DNA here is from genome assembly GCA_945898115.1 of Comamonas sp. lk. Taxonomy (GTDB): domain Bacteria; phylum Pseudomonadota; class Gammaproteobacteria; order Burkholderiales; family Burkholderiaceae_C; genus Allorhodoferax. Next base: position 483 of record CAMDHS010000315.1, on the reverse strand, counting down.
TTGTAGTGGGCATGGACTGGGCTCTCGCTGCTTGAGACAAAGCGAGTGCCCATCTGAATGGCTTCTGCGCCCAATGCAAAGGCGGCGGCCATGCCGCGCCCGTCCACAATGCCGCCTGCGGCAATCAAAGGCACGTCCACGCGCTCGCGGATGGCTTGCAGCAACACCAGGGTGCTCACCTCTTCGGGATTTTTGAAGCCGCCGCCCTCCCCGCCTTCGACCACCAGGCCGTGCACCCCAGCGTCTACGCATTTGAGCGCGGTGTCCAGCGTGGGCACTGCGTGGTAGACCACAATGCCGGCGGCTTTGAGTGGCGCGATGAACTTGGCGGGACTGCCTGCCGAAGTGGTGACAAAGCGGAGGCCCGATTCGCAGACAAAGCGCAGCATTGCGTCGTCCTTCAAACAGCGGATGGGTAGGTTCACGCCAAAGGGCAGGCCGCTGGCGACCATGGTGCGGATCTCGCGCTGGCAATTTTCAGTC
>CAMDHS010000314.1 GCA_945898115.1 Comamonas sp. lk | reverse complement strand
ACGTCGCTGCCCAGGGTGCCAAAGCTGTAGCCCCAGTCGCCGCCCAGGCGCGAATCGCAAAAGGCGCTAAACACGGCGGCCGGTGCGCTTTGCTGCAAGAGCGCAGCTTGCACCGCCAGCGCCACGTCTTGCGCCAGGCGCCGGGCCTGTACTTCGTTGGCCAGCAGCTCCACCCGCGTGGGCAAAGAGTCAATCATGCGGTCCAGCGCCGGGTGGGCGCCGCGCGCTGGGGCCAGCTCTTGGGCCAGGGCCTGGGCGACGTCGCCCTTGCGCAGGGCGCGCAGCAGGTCCAGGGCCATGATGTTGCCCGCACCCTCCCAAATCGAGTTGAGCGGCATTTCGCGGTAGATGCGGGCCATGGTGCCCAAACCGCCCTCTTCCACATAGCCGTTGCCGCCCATGCATTCCATGGCCTCTTGGCCAAAAGCGCTGCCGCGCTTGCAGATCCAAAACTTGGCAATGGGCGTGAGCACACGGGCCATCAGACGCTCAAAGCTGTCACCGGTGTTGTCAAAAGCGCGCGCCAGACGCATGGACAAGGCGGTGGCGGCTTCGCTCTCAAGCGCGAGGTCGGCCAGCACGTTGCGCATCAAGGGTTGGTCGATCAGGCGCTTGCCAAAGGCTTGGCGTTGGGCGGTGTGGTTGAGCGCAATGCTCAGGGCCTGGCGCATAAGGGCGCTGGTGCCCAGGGCGCAGTCGAGACGGGTCATCTCGCCCATTTCCAGAATCTGCGGCACGCCGCGGCCTTCCACGCCCACCAGCCAAGCGGTGGCGCCTAAAAACTCGACTTCTGAGCTGGCGTTGGCCTTGTTGCCCAGCTTGTCTTTGAGGCGCTGCACGCGCAATTGGTTCAGGCTGCCGTCGGGCAGCACGCGGGGCAGAAAAAAGCAGCTTAGGCCGCCCGGTGATTGCGCCAGCACCAAAAACGCGTCACACATGGGCGCCGAGAAAAACCATTTGTGGCCCACCAGCTTGAAGCGCTGGCCCCAGGCATCACTGCCGCAAGGCGTGGCCTGCGTGGTGTTGGCGCGCACGTCGGAGCCGCCCTGCTTCTCGGTCATGCCCATGCCCATGGTCAGCCCAGTTTTTTGGCTGAAGAGCTTGAGCGCCGGGTCGTAATGCGGGCTGCTTAGGCCCGGTGCCCAGTCTTGGTAAATGGCTGCGTTGCTGCGCAGCGCGGGCATGACGGCATAGGTCATGGAAATCGGGCACAGCGTGGACGATTCCAGCTCGGTGAACATCAAAAACCCCGCCGCGCGGCGCTGGTGCGCGGTTGATGTGCCGGGTTTGGCGTCAAAAAAATCGATCCAGGGGCTGCCGTGCAGACCGGCCTGCATGGCAGCAGCCATGAGGGCGTGGTAGCTGGGGTGAAACTCGACCTCGTCAATGCGGTTGCCAAAGCGGTCGTGGCTGCGCAACTGTGGCGTGTGCACATTGGCCAGTTGCGCGTGGGTTTGCATCTCGGCGCTGCCCATTTGCGCGCCCAGGGCCTGCAAATCGGTGGTGTCCAGGCCGGGGGCGTTGAATTTGAGTGCGCTTTGCAGGGCCTGGTTGCCGTCAAACAGGTTGTAGTTCTCCAGGTTAAGGGCCTGGTTGAATACCTCATGGGTGGCGGCGGTGTTCATTTTGACCAAGCCTTTCAGACCAACTTGACGATTTGCTTGCCAAAGTTCTTGCCCTTGAGCAAGCCCAAAAAGGCCTCGGGCGCGTTTTCCAAGCCATGGGCAATACTTTCGCGAGCCCGCAGCTTGCCGCTGGCGACCAAACCACCGAGTTCGGCCAGCGCGGCGGGCCACACTTCCATGTGCTCGCTGACGATAAAGCCTTCAATTTTCAGGCGTTGCATCAATATCAGCGCAGGGTGCGTCAGGGGAATTGGCACGCCGTTGTATCCGGCGATCATGCCGCACACTGCAATGCGACCAAAGGCGTTCATGCGCGGCAACACGGCATTGAGCACCATGCCGCCCACATTTTCAAAATAGCCGTCAATGCCCTTGGGACAAGCGTCTGCAATGGCTGCTGACAGGCTGGCGGCGTCGGAATGCTGTTTGTAGTCAATGCAGGTGTCAAAGCCGAGTTCATCGACCGCATATTTGCATTTTTCAGCACCCCCGGCAATGCCCACCGTGCGGCAACCGCGCTCTTTGCTCAGGGCGGCAAAGGCGCTGCCCACGGCACCCGTGGCGGCGCTCACCACCACGGTGTCGCCCACTTTGGGCGCAATGATGTGCACCAGTCCGTAATAGGCTGTAACGCCCGGCATGCCCACCGCGCCCAAGTAGGCGCTCAGGGGCACATGGTTGGTATCTACCACGCGCAGGGCTCCGGGCAGGTCGGCCTTGACCACGCTGTATTCCTGCCAGCCGCCCATGCCCACCACTTGGGTGCCCACGGGATAGCGTGGGTTCTGCGACTCCACCACTTCACCGACCGTGCCGCCTTGCATGGTCTGGCCCAGGGCCTGGGGTTGGGCGTAGCTTTTGGCGTCGTTCATGCGGCCGCGCATATAGGGGTCTAGGCTTAAAAAGTGGTGGCGCACCAGCACTTCACCCTCTTGCAGGGCCGGGGTTTGGGCCGTGACTGACACAAAGTTGCTGGCTTGTGCTTCGCCTGTGGGGCGGTTGTCGAGGTGGATTTGGCGGTTTACGGGCATAGGGCGTCTCTTGTCTTTTAGTCGGTTGCAATGGTGTCCGTCGGGCTGACCCGTCCGGCGCCAGACAGCGCGTGGGTGCTGCCCGGCGGGCGTTTAAGGTACTTGAAGGTACCCATGGCGCTGGCGCAGGCGCGTCCCTGGGCGTCAAAAATCGTGGACTGGGTAAAGGCCATGGTGGCAGTGCGGTGCACCAGCGTGCCGCGTGCCAGCAATGGGCCCACGGCCGGATGCATAAAGCTGGTCTTCATCTCAATGGTCACCACGCCATGTTCGGGTGTGTCGCTGCGCGCGGCGGTGGCCATGGACACATCAAGCAAGGTCATCAAGGCGCCGCCGTGGGTCACGCCGTAAGAATTAAGGTGCTCAGCTTGGGCGGTGTAGCTGATCTCGGACTGGCCAGACACAAACTGCGTCAGCACAAACCCCAGGTGCTGCACAAAAGGAATGTCCACCCCGAAACCGGCCAGCCTTTTCCAGGAGTTGGCTGGGGCCGCAGAGGTCGGCGCAGCAGCTTCAGCCACCGGCGATGACGCTCACGCCGCCGTCCACCGCCAGCCACTGGCCGGTGATGTGCTTGCCGGCGTCAGACGCGTACAAGAGGCACAGGCC
>CAMDHS010000313.1 GCA_945898115.1 Comamonas sp. lk | reverse complement strand
TGTGGGTCTGGCTGGTGCATGGCGAAGTGCCGGCCACGGCGGTGTACGGCGGTGGCGCGCTCGTGTTGGCAGGCATTGCCCTGACCACCTGGGGTGGGCCGCGGCGCGCTTAGTCGGCTTGCCCATTGCAGCAGCTTGGGTGCCGGCCGGAGTGGCGGGAACGCTTCTGGTATAAAATCGAGGGCTTGCCAAAAATCAACCCTTGGCAATGTGCACGTTTGCAGCAGTTCCAGCCGCAATCGCAAGTTCAAATTATTCTTCAGGAAATTTAAAAATGATCGCATCCAGCATCAAAGCTGCAGTTGTCAAAGACAACGCCCGTCAAGCCGGTGATACCGGTAGCCCAGAAGTGCAAGTCGCGCTTTTGACCGCCCGCATCAACGAACTCACCCCCCACTTCAAGACCCACGCCAAAGACCACCATGGTCGCCGTGGTCTGCTGCGCATGGTGAGCCGCCGCCGTAAATTGCTCGACTACCTCAAGGGCAAAGACGCCAGCCGATATGTTGCACTGATCGCCAAACTGGGCCTGCGCAAGTAATCGACAAGAACAGAATAAGCGCCTGAGTTAGGTCACTAGCTCAGGCGTTTTTTACTTCGGAGACGGCCAAAACAGTACGAAGCTGTGTCATTCCAGCGCAATTTTCGCCAAGTGGCGCTGGAATGGCATCGTGGACTGTGAAGTTGAAACCGGGCTTGGGCGAGGTGGCCTGCACCTCCCGTTGACTCCTGATGGGCCTTTGTGGGCCCGCTGAAAAACCGAGACTCACCATGACAATGTTCAAAAAAGTTAGCAAGACCTTCCAATGGGGCCAACACACGGTCACCATGGAAACCGGCGAAATCGCCCGTCAATCCTCCGGCGCTGTGCTGTTGGACATGGACGGCACCGTGGTTTTGGCCACTGTGGTCGCCAAGACCGAAGGCAAAGCCGGCCAAGACTTCTTCCCCCTGACGGTGGACTACCTTGAGAAAAGCTACGCCGCAGGTAAGATCCCCGGCAGCTTTTTCAAGCGCGAAGGCCGCCCTAGCGAGTTCGAAACACTCACCAGCCGCCTGATCGACCGCCCGATTCGCCCCCTGTTCCCCGAAGGCTTCTTCAACGAAGTGCACGTCGTGGTCCACACCGTATCCCTGAACCCTGAAGTCGATGCCGACATCGCCGCTCTGATCGCAGTGAGCGCCGCCTTGTCCATCAGTGGCGTGCCTTTCAACGGCCCCATTGGCGCTGCCCGCGTGGGTTACGTCAACGGCGCGTATGTGCTCAACCCCGGCCAAACCCAGCGCAAAGATTCCATTCTTGACCTGGTGGTGGCTGGCACCGAAGCCGCCGTACTGATGGTGGAATCTGAAGCGCAACAACTGTCCGAAGAAATCATGCTCGGCGCGGTGGTGTTCGGACACGAGCAAGGCAATATTGCTGTGAACGCCATCCATGACCTAGTGCGCGACGCTGGAAAGCCCATGTGGGACTGGAAAGCCCCTGCCAAGGACGAAGCGCTGATCGCCAAGATCGACGTGCTGGCCAAGGACAAACTGGTTGCCGCCTACCAAATCCGCAACAAACAAGCCCGCACCCAGGCTTGCCGCAGCGCTTACTCCGAAGTGATGTCGGCCCTCAAGGCCGAAGGCGCTTCTTTTGACAGCGTGGCGGTTGAAGGCCTGTTGTTCGAAATCGAAGCCAAGATCGTGCGCAGCCAGATTCTGGCTGGCGAGCCCCGCATTGACGGTCGCGATACCCGCACCGTGCGCGCCATCGAAATCCGTAACGGCGTGCTGCCCCGTACCCACGGTTCTGCCCTGTTCACGCGTGGCGAAACCCAGGCTTTGGTCGTTACCACCCTGGGCACCGAGCGCGACGCACAGCGTATTGACGCCCTGAGCGGCGACTATGAAGACCGTTTCATGCTGCACTACAACATGCCTCCCTTCGCCACGGGTGAGACCGGTCGCGTGGGTACGCCTAAGCGCCGCGAAATCGGCCACGGCCGTCTGGCCAAGCGCGCGTTGATTGCCTGCTTGCCTTCCAAGGAAGACTTCCCTTACACCATGCGTGTGGTGTCAGAAATCACCGAGTCCAATGGTTCGTCCTCAATGGCTTCGGTCTGCGGCGGCTGCTTGTCCTTGATGGACGCCGGTGTGCCGATGAAAGCGCACGTGGCTGGTATCGCCATGGGCCTGATCAAGGAAGACAACCGCTTTGCGGTGCTGACCGACATCTTGGGTGACGAAGACCACCTCGGGGATATGGACTTCAAGGTCGCCGGTACCACCAACGGTATTACCGCGCTGCAAATGGACATCAAAATCCAGGGCATTACCAAAGAAATCATGCAAGTCGCGCTGGCCCAGGCCAAAGAAGCGCGCATGCACATTCTGGGCAAGATGCAAGAAGCCATGGCTGAGGCAAAAACCGAAGTTTCTAACTTCGCGCCCCGCTTGTTCACCATGAAGATCAACCCCGAGAAGATCCGTGACGTTATCGGCAAGGGCGGCTCCGTGATCCGCGCGCTGACCGAAGAGACCGGCACGCAGATCAACATCGAGGAAGACGGCACCATCACCATCGCTTCCAGCGACCCAGCCAAGGCCGAAGAAGCCAAGCGCCGCATCGAGCAGATCACCGCTGAAGTGGAAATTGGCAAGACCTACGAAGGCCCGATCACCAAGGTCTTGGACTTCGGCGCACTGGTCAACCTGATGCCCGGTAAAGACGGTTTGCTGCACATCAGCCAGATCTCACACGACCGCGTGGAAAAGGTTACCGACTACCTGTCCGAAGGCCAGATCGTCAAAGTCAAGGTTTTGGAAACCGACGAAAAAGGCCGCATCAAATTGTCGATGAAAGCTTTGTTGGATCGTCCTTCGCACGGCGGCAACGGCCACGGCGATCACGCGTAAATAACGCGAGCCACGGAGAAAAGACGCACGCTGGCGCTAAGCAAGAGCGTGCGTTTTTACTTGAAAGCCTATGAAAGCCATTGAAATCTCTTCCTTCGGCGCGCCCGAGGTGCTGCGTCTGGCCGATCGGCCAGCGCCCGTGCCTGGCGCGGGCGAGGTGCTGATTGAGGTCAGCGCCAGCGGCATCAACCGGCCCGATGTGCTGCAGCGCCTGGGGCATTACCCCGCGCCTGCCGGTGCGTCGGACATTCCGGGGCTTGAAGTGGCTGGCGTCATCGTGTCTGGCGACGCCCAGGCCATGGCGGATGCAAAGCTCAAGGTGGGCGACCGCGTTTGCGCTTTGGTGACGGGCGGCGGCTATGCCGAACT
>CAMDHS010000312.1 GCA_945898115.1 Comamonas sp. lk | reverse complement strand
CCCGCGGTTGGCCGACGCCCCCCGGGTTTCGTAGGAGCGGCGCCCTCGCCGCGAAGGTTGTCTGGCTTAGCCTCCGTGAATCTTCATCATCAAGGGCACGATCAAGAGCGCCACGATGTTGATGATCTTGATCAGCGGATTGATCGCAGGGCCTGCCGTGTCTTTGTAGGGGTCGCCCACGGTGTCGCCAGTCACCGCCGCCTTGTGGGTGTCAGAGCCCTTGCCGCCGTGGTGGCCGTCTTCGATGTACTTCTTGGCGTTATCCCAGGCACCGCCGCCGGTGCACAACGAGATGGCCACAAACAGACCGGTCACGATGGTGCCCATCAGCAAGCCGCCCAGTGCCGCTGGCCCCAGGGCCAGGCCGACGATGATGGGCACGACCACGGGCAAGAGGCTGGGGATCATCATTTCTTTGATGGCCGCAGTGGTCAGCATGTCCACGGCGGTGTCGTACTCGGGCTTGCCGGTGCCGTCCATGATGCCCTTGATGTCGCGGAACTGGCGGCGCACTTCAACCACCACCGATCCGGCTGCGCGGCCCACGGCTTCCATGGCCATGGCGCCAAACAGGTAGGGAATTAGGCCACCGATAAAGAGGCCAATGATGACCATCGGGTCGCTCAGGTCAAAAGCGATGTGCTTGCCAAAGGCGTCGAGTTTGTGGGTGTAGTCAGCAAACAGCACCAGCGCAGCCAAGCCGGCCGAGCCAATGGCGTAGCCCTTGGTCACCGCCTTGGTGGTGTTGCCCACGGCGTCCAGCGGGTCGGTGATGTCGCGCACGCTCTTGGGCATTTCGGACATTTCGGCAATGCCCCCGGCGTTGTCGGTAATGGGGCCATAGGCGTCAAGCGCCACCACGATACCGGCCATGCTGAGCATGGAAGTGGCCGCAATCGCAATGCCGTACAGGCCGCCCAGGTGGAAGGCCGTCCAGATCGCCATGCAAACAAACAGCACCGGCCAGGCGGTAGAACGCATGGACACGCCCAGGCCGGCAATGATGTTGGTGCCGTGGCCGGTGGTGGAAGCCTGCGCGATGTGCTGCACTGGCGCGTACTGCGTGCCGGTGTAGTACTCAGTAATCCAGACCAAAGCAGCGGTCAAAATCAGGCCGACGGCACAGGCGCCAAACAAGTCGGTGCTGGTGATCACGCGTCCGTCAGTCAAAGTGACTGCCGCTGGAAACAGGCTTTGTGTCACAAAGTAAAACGCCACCAGCGACAAGACACCCGCCACAGCCAGGCCTTTGTAAAGCGCGGGCATCACGTTCTTCATGTCCGGCGAGGCCTTGACAAAGAAGCAGCCAATGATGGACGCGACGATGGACACTGCGCCCAGCGTCAGCGGGTACAGCACCGCATTGGTGTTGGCCCCGGCCAGCATCATTGCGCCCAGCACCATGGTGGCAATCAGCGTGACGGCGTAGGTCTCAAACAGGTCTGCCGCCATACCGGCGCAGTCGCCCACGTTGTCGCCCACGTTGTCGGCAATCACGGCCGGGTTGCGCGGGTCGTCCTCGGGAATGCCTGCTTCGACCTTGCCGACCAAGTCAGCGCCCACATCCGCACCCTTGGTGAAAATGCCGCCGCCCAAGCGGGCAAAGATCGAGATCAGCGAGGAGCCAAAGGCAAAACCGATCAGCGGGTTGAGCTTTTCTACCGTCACCGCGCCGTCCGGCACCAGATACCAGTAAAAGCCAGTCACGCCCAGCAGGCCCAGTCCTACGACCAGCATGCCGGTGGTCGCACCACCGCGAAAAGCCACGTCAAGCGCCGGGCCAATGCCGCGCGTGGCGGCCTGGGCGGTGCGCACATTGGCGCGCACCGACACGTTCATGCCGATAAAGCCGCAGGCGCCAGACAGCACCGCGCCCACGACAAAGCCGATGGCACTCAGGGGATCTAGAAACACGGTGATCAGAATCGCCAAAACCACGCCGACCATTGCAATGGTGCGGTACTGGCGCGACAGGTAAGCCGCAGCGCCGGTTTGGATGGCGGCTGCAATTTCTTGCATGCGGGGGTTGCCCGCGTCTTGCGAAAGAATCCAGCTTCGTGCCCAGACGCCGTACAGGACAGCGACCAAACCACAGCCAAGCGCCAGAATCAGCGCTGAGTTACCAGTCATAAAAATACTCCTACTAGCATGTTGTTCGAAGGAGGGGGCAACGCAAGCGGGGCCCCCGCTACGTTGCTTCCTCATCATCCCGAACCTCAAAACCGGGGGAGTTGATTGGCCAACTTCACCAATGTAGCCTGAAAAACGCCCACAAGCCGTTATTCGCAAGTACCAAGTCAGTAAAATCAGGGTTAATCCTAGTCTCGCTTCCCCTAACCTTACGACGAGTATTTCATGTCCCTAGACAAAGTTACCCCTGGCAAAGACGTGCCCAATGCCTTTAACGTGATCATCGAAATTCCGATGAACGCCGACCCCGTGAAATACGAAGTGGACAAGGAAACCGGTGCCATTTTTGTGGACCGCTTCATGAGCACCGCCATGCACTACCCGACCAATTACGGTTATGTGCCCAAAACCATCTCCGGCGACGGCGACCCGGTGGACGTGCTGGTGATCACCCCCGTGCCCCTGATTCCCGGTGTGGTGGTGCGCTGCCGCGCCATCGGCATCCTGAAAATGGAAGACGAAGCCGGCCAAGACGGCAAAGTGCTGGCCGTGCCGGTAGACAAGATCTTGTCGCTCTACACCCAGTGGCAAAAGCCCGAAGACCTGAATCCCCTGCGCCTTAAAACTATCTCCCATTTCTTTGAGCACTACAAAGACCTGGAAGACGGCAAGTGGGTCAAGATTTTGGGCTGGGAAGGCCCCGAGGCCGCTCGCCAGGAAATTCTGGAAGGCATTGCCAACTACGAAAAAGAGCAGGCTGCAGGCTAAACGCCCCCGGCTTTACGCTTGCGCCCTGGTTTCGGTTTTCAGCCGACCGGGGCGTTTTCATTGGTGCCTCAGTCGTTTGGCTTGTCCGCCCGCAAGGGCGAACGCTGGTGCAAGTCGCCCAGGTAGTTTTCAATGCCTTCGCCCTCGCGTTCCAAAAAGCGGGCCACTGCGTCGGCAAAGCTGGGGTGCGCCAGCCAGTGCGCGCTGCTGGTTTTTACCGGTAACAGGGCGCGCGCCATCTTGTGTTCGCCCTGGGCGCCGCCCTCAAAGCGCTGGTAGCCGTGCGCAATACACCAGGCCAGGGGCTGGTAGTAGCAGGCCTCGAAATGCAGGCAGTCCACGCGTTCCAGTGCGCCCCAGTAGCGGCCATAGGCCACTTTGGGCTGGGGCGC
>CAMDHS010000311.1 GCA_945898115.1 Comamonas sp. lk | reverse complement strand
TGGACGCGCCCAGCGCCACCATCCGCGCCTCAGTAACTTAGCTCGTCTACGCAGGCGTAGCGTCCGACTTTGCTTGCTTGGCAGGGCGCTTCTTTGCAGCCACAGGACTTGGCTCTGATTTTGCAGAAGCGCGCTTGGACGGTGCTGATGCTGATGCTGGTGGCTTGGAGATGCTTTGAACTGCTTGTGTGAGTGCGTCAATGCGGGCCAGAATGGATTTGACGTCCTTGTCGGAAGGAACACCTAGTTTTTGCATGGCCTTGGCAACGCCAGCTTCAAATACCGCTTCCATTTTTCCAAGTTGGTCAGTGGCCTTGCTGGAGATTCCAGACGCGATGCCCTGAACCTTGATGGTGGCTTTTGCAATTTTTCCTTCGGCAGCGCTTTGAGTTTTGCGTTGAATTTCGATACCTTCCTTGACCAGCGACTCAAACGCCTTGTTGCCTTCGGTCTGGGCGCGGGTAAAGGCGGCTAGTCCGGCTTGCCAGATTTGCTGGGCAGAATCCTTGACAGACTTTGCAGTCTCACCGGCTGGGGCGGACTTGGCTTCTTGCTTCTTCATCATGGTATTTGGCTCCTTTTTGGTTAAGTTGAAAAATAATTTTATCAATAAACATAATCATTTTGCAATGTTTATTTTCAAAAAAATACGAACTGAACTTGATGACTTCTAGGCGCCAGAGAGGTGATTTTTTTGGCATGGCTAAGCTGCATGCGCTGGTTCAGCTCAAAACAAGAGGGCTTGGCTGAAATCGTGAAAACGGTTTGAAGCGATAGCCCCCGGGCGCGTTGGGGTTACCGGTCCAGGCAAAGGCAGCCCAAGCCGCTCGCAGCTTGTGGCCGCTTGCGTGGACCTGCGGCCAAGTGCTGCTGCCAAGCAGCGGCGCGCCCTGCCAGCTGGCTTCGTCGCCCAGCAACAGTGGCAGGTCAACGCAGTGGCCGGCGCCGTAGCGGTTGTTGGCAAAGCGAGTGTCTAGGCGGTAAAGGTAGGTTTTTTGCGGGCCGGCGCGCTGTCCGCTACGCGTTCGCGCGAGCGCCAGGGCAGGCAGGGCAAACAACTGGCGCGTCAGCAGCTTGGCGACCAGGCCGCTGCCAAAGAAGGGCAGGACAAAGGGCAATGGTGTGACATGGTTTTCCGCCAGGCCGATAAAGGGCGCCGCGTCGTCGCGCGTCCAACCCAGCATCACATCGATGGCGCGTGTGGCCAGTGGCGGCGCGCTGCTGAAGGCAGGGCTGAAAGGCAGCGGCGTGCCCGCCTGCGGTGTGACGGCTGCCTGCGCCGTCAGCAAGGCCTCTGCACTGGCGCGGTAAGGGTCTTGCTTGAGCGCTGCGCGAAACCGGATGGCCACCTGCGCCTGGTCTTGCGCGGACTGGCGCACACCCAGCGGCGCACTCTGGATGATGGCGCGTTGAAAGAGCGGCTGTGTTGCATGCTCGCAGAGCAGAGTGAGCACCGAGTGGCCGCCCGCCGACTGGCCAAACAGGGTGACACGCGCCGGGTCGCCGCCAAAAGCGTGGATGTTGCGCTGCACCCATTGCAGCGCGGCCATTTGGTCGAGCGTTCCGCAATTGGCCTGGCCACCGTCCACCGCCAAAAAACCAAAGGCGCCCAGCCGGTAACTGATGGACACCACCACCACATCTCCCTGCGCTGCCAGCCGCTGCGGGCTGTAGCAGGCCAGCTCGCCGCTGCCATGCAGGTAGCCGCCGCCGTGGATCCAGACCATCACCGGACGCTGGCCCGCCAGGGCCGGCGTGGCGATGGTCAGCACCTGGCAGTTTTCGGATGGTTCCAGTGGCACCTGGGGGCTGCCGATGAAAAACGCCAGCGGGTCAGGCGCTTGCGGGCACATGGGGCCGGGCCGGATGGCGTCGCGCACGCCGTCCCAGGGCGGGTAGGGCTCAGGCGCCTGAAAGCGAGCAGCGCGGGCATATGGGATGCCGCGAAAAATGCAAACGCCGCCCTCAGACCTGCCGGCCAGATGGCCTGCGGGCGGGTTGGCGATGCATGCTGGTTTGTCTATCAAGGCGCGCCCCAAGCTTGCGCTCACTTGGCCTTTTTGAGTGCGTCCGTCAGGTAGTCCAGCTCGTCGGCGCAGGCTTCTTCAGACTGCTTCTGGGCAAACTTTTCGATGCTGCCACCCAGAAACGGCACGCTGGATTTGGCGCTGTGGCTGATGTCATAGACGCAGCCTTTGCCCGATGCGCTCAATGAAAATTCCGCGCTCAGGCGCACCGGCTGGCCCACCATCTCGACGGTCATGCTGCCGGTCGCCTCGCCCTTGTCGCCCAGGGTCCAGGTTTCTTCGAGCACCATGTCGGATTCGGGCGGCAGCACCTTGGCCAGCATGCCGGGCAGTTCGCGGCTGATGCGGCGGTGCATGGTGACGATGACTTGGCCCGCTTTCTTCTTGGTCTTGACACTGGCGCTGATGTCCCCTAAAGCCAGGCAGCGGGCCTCAAGCCACTTGGCGTTGGTCAACAAGTCGAGGACGGTTTGGGCGGTGGCGTTGAGTTTTTGTTGCATGGTTCAGGCTGCCAGGGTGGTTTGTGTGGAGGGCGAAGGGGACGGGCTGGCAGGTTTGCGGGCGCGAACCGTTTTGGCGGCTGGTTTGAGGGGAAGCTTGGCGGCAGTTTTGACCGCAGTCTTGCGCGCTGCAGTCGCCGTAGCTGATGCCGCCGCCTTCCGGGTGCGCGTTGGCTTGGCAGGCGCGCGGACCGGGCTTGCGCTTTGGGCGGCAGTTTCACGCCTGCCAGCCATGCCAGCCACCGCTGGCGCTTTAGCGAGCAGCGACTGCACTCCGCCGACCAGGCTGCCCATGAGGCCGCGCTGTGGGTCTTTGGCTTGCACTTTGCGCATGGCAGTCATTTGCGTCTCAATGGACTCCTTGACTGCGTCTCGCACTTGCGCGAGCACCGCCGGGTCGTCGCATTCGCCCTTGTGCTGCGCTGTTTCTATGGGCTCGCCAAAGGAATAATAAAAGCGCTCTGGCCGCGGAATCACGGATAAGCCCAGGCCACGTGACAGCGGGAAGATTTGTTCGCCATCGCCAATGAATTTGCTGCCCAGGGCGGTGGTCTTGAGCCACTTGACCAGGCCCGAGCCCATGATGTCGTTGGAGTCGATCAGGATGTCGTAGCACTCTTCCGCGCCCACGGCAGCAAAAGGAATGATGCGGTAGCCGTGTTCCACCGCCATGCGGGCAAATCCGGTGCGGTCTTTCCAGATGAGCTGATAGGCCTCACCCTTGCGCTTGGCTACTTCGCGCGAGCCGCCGGGGAACACCATGA
>CAMDHS010000310.1 GCA_945898115.1 Comamonas sp. lk | reverse complement strand
ATCACGACTTCAAGCGTTTCGGCGTCTACCAGCTTGCCGGGCAAGTGGTCAGAAATTTCGCCGTGCGTCAGGTAGCCGCGCGTGCGACCAAGTTTGATCAGGGCCACAAAGGCCAGGCGGCGCTTGGTTTTTTCTTCTTCGGACAGGATGGTTTCTTCGAGTCCGAACTCTTTCATCAAGGCGCGCTCTTTGGCCTTGCTGATTTTCATGCGCAAAGGCTTGACCTTTTCGCCGACGGAAGCGGGTACGGGTTCGAGTTCTAACTCGGCTTCGATGTCTGACAGGTCGGCGTCATCGACGCTCGCGGTGGGCTTGGATTTGCCCTTGGCCTCGGTTTTGGCCGCGGGTTTGCCTGCGGTTTTTGCGGCAGGTTTGGCTGCTGCGGTCTTGCTTGCTGGATTGGCTTGGGCGACCGGGGTTGCTGCTTTGGCCGGGGCAGTTTTAATGGCTGGCTTGGCTTTGGCAGCGGGGGCAGGGGCGGGTACGGCAACAGGTTTGGCGGCCGGCTTGGCTGCTGTTTTGGCTTTGACCGGCTTGGTCGGGTTGAGCAAGGCGTCGGCGGCAGCTTGGAGTTCAGCTTTGGAAGGGGACACAGATTTCACTTTCTTAGGGGGCGCAGCGGGGGCTAGGGCAGCGGGCACAGCTTTGGCGCTGGGCTTGGCCTCCGGTTTCGCAGTGGTTTTCGCAGGCGTTTTTGCAGGTGCCTTGACCGTCGGTTTGGCAGTCGGTTTAGCAACGGCTTTGGCTGCGGGCTGAACGAGCTTGGCGGATTTGGATGCGGGCATAGTGAACCTTGGAACCACAAAAAAACAAACGGATCAGACAGCAGCCACCGGGATGAAGCGGTATGGCGCCTGGGACGAAAAAACAAATGGGAGCGAAGGAGAGAAATTCAACCGGCAAGGTGTACGGGCGAACATTTGGTTTGCAGTCCTTGCGGAAGGGTGGCCTGGGTGATCGGTGTCACTGTGTGGCCGGAAGTCCGGAGGTGCTGCTGTCGCTCTTGCCGAGAAAAAACGGATTATACCTTTTCTGACATTTTTCTAATCAAGGCTTCGAGCCGCGCTGCCAGCGGCGCGCGCCGGTCCTTCATGGCGCGGTAGCGCTGGCCCACCTCGGCGTCGGGGGGGGATTCGGCAATTTGCTTCATTTCGGCGTCAATGCGGTCGATGGCAAGGCGCAGCAAAACATCTTGCAGCTCCAAAACCGCCTCCTCGGTGTGCTCTGGCGCGGCGCTAGCCTCGGCCATCAGGCGCAGCGCCAGGGCTTCAAAGGGCTGGTTGGCCGCCCCGGGGCGCAAGGCGCTCCAGGTCAGCGGACCGTGCTCGTGCAACTGGGTTTCCAGCCAGATAAAGAGCGCGCCGTGGGGTTCGGGCAGTTCGCACAACATGGCGTGCTCTTCGCCCGAGAGCGTTTCCCAGAGCTGGCTTTGCCCCAGCAGAATGCGGGTGGCGTGGTCGGCGCGGCTGGCCGGGCGGGCGCGGCCACCGGGTCGGCTGCGTGGGGCGCTGGCGCGGGCCCCCCAGCCGCTGCGCGCTGTGTCTGGGTCGCCAAAATTGCCAAAACTCTGTGCGGACGCAGCTTCAAAACCAGAGCCACGCTCTGACATGCGGCGGCTGCGGGCGCCGTCTTTGCTGCTGGGGCGGGCCGGGGGCATCCAGAGTTCGCCCAGTTCGCGGCTGGTGAGCTGCACCAGATCGGCCAATTCGGCCAGCAATTGCAGCTTGAGCGCGCCTTCGGGCAACTGCATCCACATGGGCTTGGCGTTGCTAGACAAGTGGGCGCGGCCCTCGGCCGTGTTCAGGTCGCAGCCTTCGCTGGCCGATTCCACCAAAAAGCGGCTCAGCGGCGTGGCCTGCTTCACGTAGTCGGCAAAGGCGTCTGCGCCGTTGGCGCGGATAAAGCTGTCGGGGTCGTGTTCGGCGGGCAAGAACAAAAACTTGATGCTGCGCACATCGGTGGCAAAGGCCAGTGCGCCGTCCAGCGCCTTGCGCGCCGCCCGCCGCCCGGCGCTGTCGCCGTCAAAGCTGAAGACCACCGCGTCGGTAAAACGAAACAGCTTTTGCACATGGTCATTGGTGCAGGCGGTGCCCAGCGTGGCCACGGCGTTGGGAAAACCCAGCTGCGCCAGCGCCACCACGTCCATATAACCTTCGGTGACGAGCGCGTAGCCTTTGTCTCGCAAATGCGCCCGCGCCTCAAACAGGCCGTACAGCTCGCGGCCCTTGCTGAACACCGGCGTCTCAGGAGAATTGAGGTATTTGGGTTTTTCGTCGCCTAGCACCCGCCCGCCAAAGCCGATGCATTCGCCTTTGATATTGCGGATCGGGAACATGATGCGGTCGCGAAAGCGGTCGTAGCGCTTTTCTTCGCTGCCTTCTTCGGCGTTGCTGATCACCAGGCCGCTTTCCACCAACAACGGGTCGTCGTAGCTCGGAAAGATGCTGGCCAGGCTGCGCCAGCCTTCGGGCGCGTAACCTAAACCAAATTGTTTGGCAATGTCGCCCGACAGACCCCGGCCCTTGAGATAGGCCACGGCGCCGGGCGCGTCTTTGAGCTGGCGGCGGTAGGCCTCACCGGCTTTTTCGAGCACGCTGGTCAGGGTGTGCTGCTTTTCTTTTTGTTCTTGGGCGCGGGCGCGGTCTTGGGGCGAGGCTTCGTCTTCGGGCACTTGCATGCCGTATTGCTGCGCCAGGTCGTGCACGGCTTCGACGAATGTCATGCCCGCGTGGTCCATCAAAAAGCCGATGGCGTTGCCGTTTTTGCCGCAGCCAAAGCAGTGGTAGAACTGTTTGGTGGGGCTGACCGAGAAGGAGGGCGATTTTTCGCCATGAAAGGGGCACAGGCCCATGAAATTAGCGCCGCCCTTTTTGAGCTGCACGTAGCGCCCGACGATGTCGACCACATCAGCGCGGGCGATCAGCTCTTGGATAAAGGTTTGCGGTATCGCCATCGGCCCATTGTAGAAGTCCACTTTTGGCGGCGGCGGCGCGGGCTTTAGTCGCCCAGCACCACGCCCTCGCGCCGAGGGTCGGCGCCGCCAAACCAGCCCTCGGGCGTGCGGGCAATGGCTTGCAGGCCGCTGGGCAAGGGCGCTTCCACTACCGTGTGGCCCCGCGCTCGCAGCGCATTGGCGGTGGCGGGTGTGATGCGGCCTTTTTCCAGGATCACCAACTCGTCCATGGCGCCAAAGTTGGGCAGGTCAATGGCTTGCTGCGCATTGAGGCCCCAGTGCAACATGCCGTACAGCGTCTTGGCGGTGAAGTGGATGATGAACGCGCCGCCCGGGCTGCC
>CAMDHS010000309.1 GCA_945898115.1 Comamonas sp. lk | reverse complement strand
GCGCCCGTGCCAATGGGAATGGTTTTGCTAAAGGGCTGGCCAAAGGTGCGCTGCAGCCACTGCGCCGTCAGGTTGGCGATCTCGGGGTAGAGCACGACATTGAAGTCGGCATTGGCCAGGCGGCCCAGGTCTTCAGGTGTGGCTGAGAGCGGTGCCACCACATTGATCTCGATTCCCATGTTGACCAGCAGGGTGCGGATCTCTTGCAGGTCGTCACGGTGCCTAAAGCCCAGCGCGGTGGGACCCAGGATATTGCAACGTGGTTTTTTGGTCTCAGTGTTTTCACTAGGTGGCGTAGCGGGCTTGGCCAGGTTGCGCACCAGTTGGTAAAAGGTCTCAGAAGCGCCCCAATTTTCCTTGCGCTGGTAGGCTGGAAGTTCGAGGGCTACCACAGGCACGGGTAGATTCAAGGCCTTGCACAGGCCGCCCGGGTCGTCTTGGATCAGTTCGGCGGTGCACGAGGCGCCCACCAGCATGGCTTGGGGCTGGAAGCGCTCATAGGCTTCGCGCGCTGCGGTCTTGAACAGCTCGGCCGTGTCGCCACCCAAGTCGCGCGCCTGGAAAGTGGTGTAGGTCACAGGCGGGCGTTTTTGCAGGCGCTCGATCATGGTGAACAGCAGGTCTGCGTAGGTATCGCCCTGGGGCGCGTGCAGCACGTAATGCACTTTTTCCATGGCCGTGGCCACCCGCATGGCGCCCACATGGGGCGGGCCTTCATAGGTCCAGAGGGTGAGTTGCATGGTCTACGGTGTTGAAAGTGGGCTAGGCGGCCAGGCGCATGCGGCGCAGCAGCGGGCGGGTGAACAGCTCGGCCAGATCGGCGGCCTGATCGAAGCCCTGGATGGGGGTGAACACCAGCTCAATCGCCCACTTGGTGGTCATGCCCTCCGACTCCAGGGGGTTGGCCAGGCCCAGGCCGCAGACCACGATGTCGGGTTGCGCAGCGCGGCAGCGCTCGAGCTGCTTTTCCACATGCTGGCCTTCGGACAAAAACGTGCCTTCGGGCAACAAGGCCAGCTCTTGCGCCAGGTTTTGGCGGTGCAAATAGGGCGTGCCTACTTCGAGCAGACGCATGCCGAGTTCGCGTGCCAGAAAGCGCGCCAGCGGAATTTCGAGCTGCGAATCGGGGAAAAAGAAGATGCTTTTGCCCTCAAGCGCCAAGCGGGCGCGGGCCAACGCAGCCTTGGCGCGCTGGGTGGCTGGTGCTACGGCGGCGTCAAACGCGGCGTCGGAAATCGCGAACGCCTGGGCGGCGGCTTGCAGCCACAGGCTTGTGCCCTCCACGCCCAAAGGAAAGGGCGCGGCCAGCAGTGTGGCGCCGCGCGCCTGCAGCGCACGGGCGGTATCGGCTAAAAAGGGCTGGGCCAGCAGCATGCGGGTGTTGGGGCCCACAGGCGCCATGTCGGAGGCGCGCCGAGGCGGGAAAAACCGCACCCGCTCCACACCCATTTGTTTGAACAGGCGCAAGAACTGGTCTTCCACCACGTCGGCCAGGGCGCCCACCACCAGCAACTCGGTCGGGGCATTGGGCGCGCTGGCGGGCAAACCCGGCACCATGGAGGCCAGGCAGGCGTCTTCGCCCTGGGTAAATGTGGTCTCAATGCCGCTGCCCGAGTAGTTCAACACCCGCACCGAGGGTGAAAACGTGGTCGACAAGCGGGCTGCCGCGCGGGCCAAGTCGAGCTTGATCACCTCGGACGGGCAGGATCCCACCAGAAAAAGCAGCTTGATTTCGGGGCGACGCGCCAGCAGTTGATTCACCACACGGTCGAGTTCGGTGTTGGCGTCGGCCAGGCCGGCCAGGTCGCGCTCGTCAATGATGGCGGTGGCAAAGCGGGGCTCAGCAAAAATCATCACCCCGGCGGCCGACTGGATCAGGTGGGCGCAGGTGCGCGAGCCCACCACCAAAAAGAAGGCATCCTGGATCTTGCGGTGCAGCCAGATAATGCCTGTCAGGCCGCAAAACACCTCGTGCTGGCCGCGCTCGCGCAGCACCGGGGCGTCGCTGCAGCCGCCCGTGGGCACCGAACGGATAGGAATGGCCACCGCGTTCATGCGAGCACTCCGGCGCCAGTGGGCGCGGTATGGTTGGTGCGCAGACTAGCCTCATGGTCCAAGCGGGCTGCACGCAACTTGAGCAAGAACTGCCCGGCGTTGACCACATAGGTTGTATAGGCGGCTAAGGCGAGGTACATCAGCTCGGCGCCGACGAGTGCGCCGGTATAGGTCGCCCACAAGTAGCAGGTATGCAGCGCCAGCACCAGCATGCTGAACACGTCTTCCCAATAAAACGCTGGGGCAAACAAGTAGCGGCCAAACACCACTTTTTCCCAGATACAGCCGGTCAGCATGATCGCGTACAAGGCAAGCGTTTTGACGACCACTGACGAGTTGGCGATGTCTAGGCCCTGGCCAGTGAGCAAAAACCGCAGCACAAAGCCCAGGCTTCCCAAGAAGATGAAAAACTGGATGGGTGCGAGCAGGCCCTGGACAAAAGTCCAGATCGATTTGTCACGGCGCACGCGCTCCTCGGGCGTATACAGCGGCCGACGCGTCGGCCGTGCAGACCGGTTTTCTTGCGGTTTGGAGAAGGATGAATCAACCATGGCGCCCAATTTATCCCTGCTTTTGAAAAATGTCAACTTTTTGTTACGTAAATAAATTTGGACACTTGAAAATAAACCCGACTGTTTTTATCGGGTTTGAGAAAAGCTTTGATTTATGTCAAAGACCAGCGTAAAACCTGCCTGACACCGGACGTGTAAGCTTTTGTTGCACACGAATTTGTTGGCGTCGGCGTAAAAAATAGTAAAAAAGACGAAAGCTTCGGCAGGTACCGAAGCGCATTCGCCCCAAGGCGAAGCCCCATAACGAGGAGACATCAATGGGTTCGAGCAACCGGATAAGCGCAGTGGATAACCCAAATTTTGGCGACTCCCGCAACGTAGAAAATTGGCCGGACCTGGGCTCAGGCGCGCAGGCGCGCTATGGGCGAACGCCACAAGACGACGACGCCTTTGCCCAAGACGACCACACCGTGGCGGTGCTGGCCAAGGCCATCCAGCACGAAATCATTCCGCGCCTCATGCTTGCGCACCGCACGCCTGAAGAGTGCGAGTTACCGGCCGACTACGCCGCCATCAAGGTCAAGCCCGACGATGTGACCGAATTCGCTAAGCTGATACTCACCCGCCGCGACATTGAGGCCTTGGCCTGCATTGAGTCCATGCGCTTAAAGGGTGCGCCCATTGAGTCCATCTACCTCGATCTGCTCGCGCCCGCAGCGCGCTGCTT
>CAMDHS010000308.1 GCA_945898115.1 Comamonas sp. lk | reverse complement strand
ATCAGCGCGCAAAAGCGCTTGAAGCTGCCGCGCTCCTCGGGAATCGTCACCGCAAACAGCGCCTCGCGCTCCTCGCCCACTTCGGCGCGTTCGGCCACAAAGCGCAGGCGGTCAAAGTTCATATTGGCGCCGCACAAAATCGCGGCATAGGTTTGGCCGCGCACCTTGTGCTTGGCCGCGTACTGCTTGATAGCCGCCACCGCCAACGCGCCCGCAGGCTCCACGATCGAGCGGGTGTCCACAAAAATGTCCTTGATGGCGGCGCACACCGCGTCGGTGTCCACCGTCATAAATTCATCCACCAAGCCGCTGGCCACCCTAAAGGTTTCTTCGCCCACCAGCTTTACCGCCGTGCCGTCCGAGAACAGTCCCACGTCGGCCAATGTCAGGCGCTTTTTGGCGGCCACCGACTGCATCATCGCGTCGGAATCGTTCATCTGCACGCCAATCACTTTCACCTCAGGCCGCACCGCCTTGATGTAATTGGCCACCCCGCTGACCAAGCCGCCGCCGCCAATGGCCACAAACACCGCGTCCAGGCGGCCGGGGTGTTGGCGCAAAATTTCCATGGCCACCGTGCCCTGGCCGGCAATCACGTCTGGGTCGTCAAAGGGGTGGACAAAGGTCAGGCCCTGCTTTTTCTCTAGGGTGAGCGCGTGGTTGTAGGCGTCGGTATAGCTGTCGCCAAACAGCACCACCTCGCCGCCAAAACCGCGCACCGCATCAATCTTGAGCTGCGGCGTGGTCGTGGGCATCACGATCAGCGCGCGCGCGCCCAGTCGCCGCGCGCTGAGCGCCACGCCTTGGGCATGGTTGCCGGCCGACGCGCAAATCACGCCCTTTTTGAGCTGCGCCGCGCTCAAATGCGCCATTTTGTTGTACGCCCCGCGCAGCTTGAAACTGCGCACCGGCTGCTGGTCCTCACGCTTGAGCAACACGGTATTAAAAATACGCTTGCCCAAAATTGTGGCCTCTTCCAGCGCCGACTCCTGCGCCACGTCGTACACCTTGGCGTTCAGGATCTTGATCAGGTAGTCGGCGGGGGACAGGGCGGTTGTTTGAGGCGCGGGCGCAGTGGGTTTTTTGGTAGCCATGGGGTGTGCAGAAAAATTCGGTAGTGGTTCGTTATGCAGGGTTTTTACAGGCGCTTAAAGGCGCTTTAAGGCAGTGCCGTAGACCTGGCTTTTGTCGCGCTTGCCGGTAGCAATCACGGTAACAAAAACCTCTTGGGCGTCCACACGGTACACCAGGCGGTAGCCCAGGCTGTGCAGCTTGATTTTGTAGCAGTCTGGCATGCCGTGCAGCGCTGCGGTGGGCACCCGGGGCTCGTCCAGGCGTTCGGCCAGCTTTTTCTTCAGCGGCTCGCGGATGCTGTTGTCCAGCGCGCGCCACTCTTTGAGTGCCAGCACGTGGAAACGCAACTTATAGGTCATCCAGCGTCACTTCCACAAACGGCCCTTGGGCGCGCTCATGTGCGAGCTTGGCGTCTTCCAGGTCCTCTAAGTGCGCCATCAGCTGCTCGTAGTGGACGGCGGGCAGCAAATAGGCCTCTGGCCGGTTGTGGTTGAGCACGGCCACCGGGCCCTGGTCCGCCTGCTTCAATATGCCGGCGTAGTTGCGCTTGAGCTCGGTCACGCTCACAGTAAAGTGCGAAAGTACAGTGTCCATCGTGGCTCTCTTTCTATCAGCTCGACACGGGTCAAGCGAAATTAAGCATCGAATTCGGTGTCTATTAAGGCATTCTAGCGGTCTGTGACCCCTTCGGGATTGTGTGCGCGCAGCCAGCCCAAAGCCGCCTGTCAAAATACCGAGCGCAGCATTTGCGCGCACCTTAACCACCGTCATCAAGGAACATTTTCATGGAATGCACAGTCAGTTGGACCGGTAACAGCGGCACCCGCTCAGGCATGGGCTTTGTGGCCGAAACCGGCAGCGGCCACGCGGTGCTGATGGACGGCGCCCCCGACGCCGCCAAGCCTGAGAACGGCGGCCAAAATCTGGCGCCCCGGCCCATGGAACTGGTGCTGGCCGGCACCGGCGGCTGCACCGCCTATGACGTGGTGCTCATCCTCAAGCGCGGCCGCCACGCCGTGCAGGGCTGCAGCGTCAAACTCAGTTCCGAGCGCGCCGATACCGACCCCAAGGTGTTCACCAAAATCCACATGCACTTCACCGTCACCGGCAAAGGCATTCCTCCCAGCGCCGTCGAGCGCGCCATCGCCATCAGCCATGACAAATACTGCTCGGCCAGCATCATGCTGGGCAAAACGGCGGAGATTACGACGGGGTTTGAGGTGGTGGAGGGCTGAATCGGCAAGCCATTGCGCGCTGTGCCATTCAACGCTACGAAGCGCAGATAAAACAATAGCCCCGCTGTGTTGCCACAGCGGGGCTATTTAACTTGCAAATCCTCAAACTGGCGCTAGGCCAGCGTGGGAATTAGAAGTTGTAGCGAACGCCAGCACCGGTCTTGTTGACAGAGTCAACCGACACAACGCCAAAGTAGGCAACTGCGGCCTTGCTCAAAGACTTGATGTACTGAGCGCCCCAGGCGCCGATCGTGCTGTCCTTGCCGTTAAGCGATGTCTTGTTAGAGGCATAGCCCACGGAAACGGAGTCTGCGCCCAGAGGAACTTTTACGCCAGCGGTCACGCCTGCGTCTTTGGAACCAGCGACGTCGTCGGTAGTATTGACCAAACCACCATACAGAGTTGCTGCGCCGATGTTGTAGTTGATAGCCAAGACGTTGGAGCTGATAGTTGCTGTGGTCACTTCCGCTGTGCCGACGTATTTGCCGTTGTAAGACTGCGTTGCAAAGTTGATCACCAGCGGGCCCTTGACATAGTTCACACCCAAGCCGGTGTAATTTTTTGCGCCTTGGGTATTCGCTGCCACGTTCGATGCAGTCAACACAAACGCTTGCAGACCATTCATGTCTGGTGTTGCGTATTGGATAGAGTTCTTTGCATTGCCCATGCCGGTGTTGCCGACGTCATAGTTCCAAATGCCGCCAGCCAATGGCGTGAAACCGTTGTACTCAAGGGCGTCGGTTGTATAAACTGCGTTGTCGAAAGGCGTCCATTGGTTACCAATGGTGATGGCGCCGAAGGATCCAGCAACACCTACGGTTGCAACGCGGTCAAAGCCTTTGAATCCCGCTTGGCCATCGCTGCTGTCGTCACGCAGTTTGCCTTCCAAGTTGGCGGAAAGTGTCAAGCCAGCAGCGGTCTCGGTAGCCTTGACGCCAAAACGGCTGGTTTCCCATCCGTTCAGTCCAACTTTAGTGCCATCCGCAGAGGTGTTGGACGCACCCAAATCCACCTTGCCGTAAACGGTCACTTG
>CAMDHS010000307.1 GCA_945898115.1 Comamonas sp. lk | reverse complement strand
CGGGTCAAAGGCATCGTGGTCGTGGTGGTGCTGCATGCGCTGATTGGCTACGCGCTGGTCTCGGGCATGGCGCGCAAGGGCCTGGACCTGATTAAGAAGCCGCTGGAAGCGGTGGTGATTCAGGAGGTGATTATTCCGCCACCACCACCGCCGCCCAAGAAAATAGAACCGCCGCCTGAGGCGCCCAAGGTGCAGGCGCCCCCGCCACCCTTTGTGCCACCGCCGGATACTCCACCTCCGGCCACGAGTACCGCGCCGGTGATTCACTCGGTGTCCACGCCACCGCCCACGCCGCATGTGATTACGCCTCCGGCGCCTTCAGCGCCACCCGCCCCTGCGGCACCGCCGCCCGCACCACCGCCACCGGTAATCAAGACGATTGGCGTCTTATGCCCCTCGCAAGTGCCCCCAGAAATGCCAAAGCGCGCGTTGCAAGACGGCACGCAAGGCGTGGTCAAGGCCCAGATTGTGCTCAAGGGTGGCGCGGTGCAGGAAGTCAATATCCTGGCAGGCCCGCGCGTGTTTCACGCCGCAGTGAAGGCGGCGATCATGCAGTACAAGTGTGTGGGCGATGGGGCGGAAGTCACCGTGACGCAAGAGTTCAATTTTAAAATCGACTAGCCCGTCCAAGGCCGACCTGTGGCAATCCGCTCGAATGGGCCTGCCGGACTGGAGCACGACGGCAATCTTGGGGCCCATGGACGATCTTGATTCACAGCATGGGCCATCAAAGCGCACAAACCAAACGCTCAAGTGCGCGATCTGCTTGCGCATATGACCGCCCTTTTCAATGTGCCATGTGCCGCCGCACTATGCTGGGCCGCGAACCCACTTAAAGCCCGTCCACCGGAATCTTGAGGTAAGCCACGCCATTGGCTTCTTTGGGTGGCATTTCGCCTGCGCGAATGTTGACCTGCACTGCCGGCAGAATCAGCACCGGCATGTCCAGGGTGGCATCGCGCTGGGTGCGCATGGCAACGAACTCGGCCTCGGTGATGCCGTCGCGTACGTGGATGTTCTTGGCGCGCTGTTCGGCTACCGTGGTTTCAAAGGCCACGGGGCGACCACCCGGCGGATAGTCGTGGCAGGTAAACAGGCGCGTCTGGGGTGGCAGGGCCAAGATCTTGCGCGTGGACGCGTACAGGGTCTTGGCGTCGCCCCCCGGAAAGTCACAGCGCGCGGTGCCCACGTCGGGCATGAACAGAGTGTCGCCCACCAACACTGCGTCGCCGAACTGGTAGGCCACACAGGCCGGGGTGTGGCCGGGCACAAACAAGGTGCGTCCCAGCAAGTTGCCTACCGGCACCGGCTCGTCGGCCTCCAGCAAATGGTCAAACTGCGAGCCGTCGGTCTTAAAGCCGGGCTCCAGGTTAAAGATGCCCTGAAACACCTTTTGCACGCCGGTGATGTGCGCGCCAATGGCGGTTTTGCCACCGAGCTGCGCCTTCAAATACGCCGCCGCGCTCAGGTGGTCGGCGTGGGCGTGGGTTTCCAGAATCCATTGCACCCTCAGGTTTTGGCTGCGCACATAGTCAATCACCTTGTCGGCAGACGTGTGGCGGGTGCGGCCCGATTTGGGGTCGTAGTCCAGCACCGCGTCGATGATGGCGCAAGCCGTGCCCGCGCCCTGGTGCACCACATAGCTGAGGGTCCAGGTGGTGGGATCAAAAATGCCGTGCACTTGTGCGATGTCTTGGGTGGGTGTCATGGTGGTTTTGTTTGGGCTTTGGTATGCAGCCATAGAGTCGGCAACAATAGTCGCCGCGACCGCAGGGCTTCGGGCATTATGTTTGAGCCAAGGACCTCGCGGGCTGCCCGGGCATTGATGCAAGTCGTGTGGCCGCCGTTTCAGCTAATAAAAAAAGGAACACACCGTGACAATTGATTGGATTCAATTCACCCCTTACACAGCGCTGGCTGGAGGGGTGCTCCTGGGGCTTGCCTCGGCGGCCTTTATTTTGCTCAATGGCCGCATTTTGGGCATCAGCGGCATAGTGGGCGGCTTGCTGGCGCCACTCAAAGGCGATGTGGGCTGGCGCGTCGCGTTTTTGCTGGGCATGGCGTGCGCGCCCACCGTGTTTGGCATGCTGTTCCCTGCCGACATGCGGGTCGCGCCCCGCATTGATGCCGACTATCTGGTGCTGGTGGTGGCCGGGCTGCTGGTGGGCATGGGCACCAGTTACGCCTCGGGCTGCACCAGCGGGCACGGTGTGTGCGGCCTGTCGCGCCTGTCGCCGCGCTCGTTGGTGGCTACGGCCAGCTTTATGGCGGCAGGATTTTTGGTGGTTTTTGTGGTGCGCCACTTGCTGCAAGGAGCGTCCGCATGAACCGCATTAGTGAATTTTTGGTGGGTCTTTTGTTTGGGCTGGGCCTGATGCTCTCAGGCATGACCGACCCGGGCAAGGTGCTGGGCTTTTTGGACCTGGCTGGCGCCTGGGATCCGTCTCTGGCGCTGGTGATGGGCGGCGCCATTGCGGTGGGTGTGGCGGCCTTTGCCGTGGCCAAGAAGCGCACCCTGACGTTTTTGGGCGGCGCCTTGTATTGGCCAGACGCAGGCGCGGTGGACAAACGCTTGGTGCTGGGCTCTTTGGTATTTGGCGTGGGCTGGGGCCTGGCGGGGTTTTGCCCCGGACCAGCCGTGGTGTCGCTGGCCGCCGGGCAGCCCAAGGCGGCTGTCTTTGTGGCGGCCATGCTGGCAGGCATGGCGCTGTTTGAGGTGCTCGATCGCCGCTTTCACCGGGGCGCTGCGGCCGCAGGCGCTGAGCGCTGAGAAGGATGATGGTGTGGGCGTGAGAAAATACCTGTCAATTACCCAAATACCTCAGGAAAACTCCCATGGACGCAGAACGCACCAACCTCATTGGCACCCAACTCAACGACCTCAGCGCGCGCGCCGCCGAGCTTCGGGGGTATCTTTGACTACGCTGCCAAATCTGAACGCCTGCGCACCGTCAACGCCTCGCTAGAAGACCCCACGGTCTGGAACGACCCCAAGCGCGCCCAAGAGCTGGGCAAAGAAAAAAAAGTACTCGAAGGCGTGGTCGTGACGCTGGACGACCTGGACCGTGAACTGGCCGACAACACCGAGCTGTTCGAGATGTCCAAGGACGACGGCGACGAGGCCGGGCTCATCACCATCGAAACCGAAGCCGCCACACTGGCCACCACCATTGAGGGCCTGGAATTTCGGCGCATGTTCAACAACCCGGCCGACCCGCTGAACTGCTTTTTGGACATCCAGTCTGGCGCCGGGGGCACCGAGGCCTGCGACAGGGCCAGCATGCTGCTGCGCCAGTACCTGCGCTACGCCGAGCGCAAAGGCTTTGCCACCACGGTGGAAGAC
>CAMDHS010000306.1 GCA_945898115.1 Comamonas sp. lk | reverse complement strand
CAGGCCCGGCGCCTGGCGCAAGACGTGGCGCTGGCGGTGCAAGCTGCGCTCTTGCAGCAAAGCGCACCGGCCGCCGTGTTTAGCGCCTTTTGCGATTCGCGCCTGGGCGGCGACTGGGGCTACAGCTTTGGCACCCTGGGCAGCGACGTGGACTTTGACGCCCTCATCCGCCGCGCCATGCCGCGCTGATTTTTTTACCAAACCCATTTTTTGACGAGGCGCTTATGTCAGACCTGATTCTTCACCACTATCCCAGCTCGCCGTTTTCTGAAAAAGTGCGCCTGGTGCTGGGCTACAAGGCCCTGGCCTGGAAATCGGTGGTGGTGCCGCGCATCTTGCCCAAGCCCGATGTGCTGGCCCTGACCGGCGGCTACCGCAAAACGCCGTTTTTGCAAATCGGCGCCGACATGTACTGCGATACCGCGCTGATGTGCGAGGTCTTGGGCCACGTGCAGCCCAGCCCCACGCTCTACCCCGAGGCGTCCAAGGGCGTGGCGCGGGTGCTGGCGCAATGGGCCGACACCACGCTGTTTTGGGCCGCCATGGCCTACAACCTGGGCCCCAAGGGGGCCGCCGCCCTATTTGCCGACGCGCCGCCCGAGGCCGCCAAAGCCTTTGCCGCCGACCGGGGCGCCATGTCTGCGGGCATGACGCGCAGCCGCCCGGCGGATGCCACGGCCAGCTACAAATCGTATTTGCGCCGCCTGGCCCATATGTTGGACCACCAAGACTTCTTGTTGGGCAGCGCGCCCTGCGTGGCCGACTTCGCCGCCTACCACCCGCTGTGGTTTACCCGCCACTGTGTGCCGGTGATGGCCGACATTCTTAATGCCACCCCATCCGTGCTGGCCTGGATGGACCGCATGGCCGCCCTGGGCCACGGAAAGATGGAGAAGTTCAGCGCCGAGCAGGCCATTGCCCTGTGCGCCGCCAGCGTGCCGCTGCCCTTGGCCCCCGACACGGTGTTCCAGGACGAGCACGGCATTCCCTTGGGCAGCGCTGTGACCATTTCTGCCGAAACCTTTGGCCAGGAACCCACCGAAGGCGTCTTGCTGGCTGCCACCCGCACCCGCTACACCCTGCGCCGCGAAGACCCGCGCGCGGGCGTGGTGCATGTGCATTTCCCGCGCATTGGCTATTCGCTGCGCGCGGCCTAAATCTGATTTTTTCTTTTTCCTCATTTTTTAACGAGACCATTGCATGATTTCTGACTTCAAAAACAAAACCGCCGTCATTACCGGCGCTGGTTCGGGCTTTGGCCTGGAATGCGCCCGTATTGGCGCGGCGCTGGGCATGAACCTGGTGCTGGCCGACGTGCAGCAAGACGCGCTGGACCGCGCGGCCGCCGAGCTGACCGCCGCTGGCGCGCCAGTGCTGGCCATGCGCGTGGACGTGTCCAAAGCTGATCAGGTCGAAGCCCTGGGCGCTGCCACCCTGGCGCGATTTGGCGCGCCCAACTTTGTGTTCAACAACGCGGGCGTGGGCTCGGGCGGCCTGATTTGGGAAAACACCTTGCAAGACTGGGAATGGGTGATTGGCGTGAACCTGATGGGCGTGGCCCACGGCATACGCGTGT
The DNA here is from genome assembly GCA_945898115.1 of Comamonas sp. lk. Taxonomy (GTDB): domain Bacteria; phylum Pseudomonadota; class Gammaproteobacteria; order Burkholderiales; family Burkholderiaceae_C; genus Allorhodoferax. The sequence continues at coordinate 1,769 of CAMDHS010000306.1, read as the reverse complement.
TCACCCCCATGATGCTGGCCGCTGCGGCTGCTGACCCGGCTTTTCAGGGCCATATCGTCAACACCGCCAGCATGGCCGGTTTGCTCAATGCGCCCAATATGGGCGTCTATAACGTGAGCAAGCACGCCGTGGTCAGCATGAGCGAAACCCTGTACCAAGACCTGGCCCTGGTGACCGAGCAAATCAGCGCCAGCGTGCTGTGCCCCTTCTTTGTGCCCACGGGCATTAGCCAAAGCCACCGCAATCGCCCCGACGAGCACAAGGCCGCAGGCGCCAAACCTACCAAGAGCCAGCTCATTGGCCAGGCCATGAGCGACAAGGCCGTGGGCAGCGGCAAGGTCAGCGCAGCCAACGTGGCGCAAATGGTGTTTGACGCCATGGTGGCCAACCAGTTCTACATCTACAGCCACCCCAAATCGATTGCGTCGGTGCAGGTGCGCATGGAAGATGTGCTCATGTCGCGCAACCCCACCGACCCCTTTGCCCACAAGCCAGAACTCGGCGTGGAGCTGAAAAAAGCGCTGCGCGCTTAAGCCAGCGCGAAACGCGGCAAAAAAGTGTTCAAATACACGGTTTCATAATTACACCTCTAGGAAAGATCTCATGGGCAATTCCATCGTTACCGAAGCAGACCGCAAAGCCACCCCCGCACCCAAGCCTCTGCCCGGCATGACCCTGGGCAGCGCAGGCCGCGGCCAAAAAGTGAGCCTGGAGCGTGGCGTGTCCACCCGCAGCAAAAAGAACCCCGGCAAGCGGGCTAAGAAGGGCGGTTAATCCCGGTCTTCGACAAAAAAGCCCTCTTTCGAGGGCTTTTTTTATGGGTGCGGGTTTACTGCGCTGTTGGCCCCCAGATGTTGAATGTCGTTCTGCAAATTGCTTGACAATGACTAAATTCAGGCCTACATTCAGTCTCGTTATTGCACAGGGGTCGATATGTCATCCGTTACCAACATCAGGTCTATCTCCTACCTTAAGAGCCATGCTGCACAGATTTCTGAAGACCTGGAGATGAATGGAAATCCGTTCTTCATTACCCAAAATGGGGATGCCAGCATGGTGATTGAAAGCGTCAAGCAGTATCAGGAAAAGGAATCGTTGATTGCCGCCCTGAAGATCATGGCCTTGGGTGAAAAAGACCGTCTGCAAGGCAAAGGCATCTCTGCTGCTGACGCGCGGGCTCAGTTGTTGGCTGCCCGCCAGAGTCGAAAATAATGACTGTCATCATCCTTCCAGATGCGCAGGATGACTTGTTTTCGCTCCAAGAGTACATGCTTGACAGGTGGAGCGAAGCTGATTGGCTTAAGGCCGAGGACCAAATATTCGAAAAGCTGGTGTTGGTTGATACAGGGTTTTTAACCGGCGCGCCCGTCCGGGAGCTTGCCTCGGTGGGCATTTTTGAATACCAAAATGTCTTTACCTCACATCACAAGTTGGTTTATCGGCGCATCAACGCAGACGTTTATGTCTACGTCATTGCGGCGCACCGGCAGGATTTCCCGACGCTTTTGATGAAGCGCTTATTGAAAATCTGATCAGCAGTCTACAAGTGACATGCCTAAATGCAGCCATTGCTAACAACTGCTCGGCAAGTCGCTTGGAAACTTCCGATTGCCGCAAAGTTGGCCCTAAGCCTAAACCCGCCCTACAAACATCTTCAAACCTGCTACCCCATTGGGTTTGCGGGTTTTGTTCGGCCAGCCGCGCAGTAAAACCATGGGCACGAGCCAACAGCGCAAGGGTTCTGCGAGCTTGTGGGGCGGTCGCCCAAA
>CAMDHS010000305.1 GCA_945898115.1 Comamonas sp. lk | reverse complement strand
GTGCGCGATGGCGCTCAGGGCGCTGGAACGCTGCCGCCGGTGGCGCGCAGCAGCAGAGCCTGGGCGTCCAGGGTGCGGGCGGCCAGGTCAATGGCCTGGCGCTCTTGGGCCAGCACTGCCGAATGGGCGTTAAGCACGCTGGCGCGGTTGCTTAAGCCCGCTGCAAAGCGCTGCGCTGCAATGTCTTGCAGGGTTTGGGCGCTGGCAAACGCTGATTGCTGTTCCTGGCTTTGGCGGACAATCGACTGCAGCGAAGTGATCTGGTCGGCCACTTCGCGCACCGCGTCAATCACCAGCGCGTTGTACGTCTCAATAGCCACGTCCACATCGGCCGCGCGGCCTTTGAGCTGCGCACGCAACCGTCCGCCGTCAAAAATCGGCAGGCGTATGGCCGGGCCCACGCCCCATTGTTCGCTGCCGGCCTTGGAGATATTGCCAAAGCCGATGCTGTTCAAGCCGGCAAAAGCCACCAGGTTGATGTTGGGATAGAACTGCGCCTTGGCCACCTCCACATCGCTCAAGGCTGCTTCCACGCGGGCACGGGCGGCGGCTACATCGGGCCGGTTGGCCAGCAAATCCAGCGGCACAGTTTGGGGCGCAGCCTGGGGCTTGATCTGCGCCAGCGTGCCCGCTTTCAGGTCTTGCAGGCCCAGGGGCTGGCCGGTAAGTGCAGCCAGGGCGTTGCGCGTCAACGCCGCTTGCTCGCGCAGGCTTTCGGCGTATTGGCGAATTTCGGGCAGGCTGGCTTCGCTGTTGCGCAACTCGGTGGGGCTGTCCAGGCCAGCCGCCAGGCGCGACTGCACCAGTGCCAGCAGCTGTTCGCGCTGGGCCAGGTTGCGCTGGGCTAACGCCTGCAGCGCGTTGATGCGCAGCAGCGTGAAATAGCTGCGCGTCACCTGCGTGGCCAGCAGCAGTTCGGCGGCTTGCGCATCGGCCTGCGCTGCCCGCACTTGGCCCAGCGCCGCATCCAGGGCAGCGCGGTTTTTGCCGAACAGGTCGAATTCGTAGCCGGCCGTAATTTGGGCGTTCGCCGTCTCGTAGACGCCTCCGGCCAGCGGGGGCGGGTAAATGCTGTTGGCGCTAAAGCGCTGGCGCGTGGCGTCTACCGAGCCGTTCACGTTGGGCAGCTCGGTGCTGGCGACGGTGTCGGTCAGCACCTGGGCGCGTGCCACACGGGCCTGGGCAATCCGCAAGTTGGGGTGGTTTTGCAGCGCTTGCTGTACCAGCGCGTCAAGTTGCGCGTCGCCAAACCGGGCCCACCAGGTGGGGCTGGCCACGGTTGGCACGGCGGGTGCGGCTTTGGCAACGGGGCTAGCCAAGCCCAAAGCCTGGGGCTCGGTCATGCGCGCCTGGGGGCCAATGCCAGTAAAGTTGGCGCAGCCACCCAGGCCAAGCGCCAGCGCGATCAGGGCCGCGCTGCGGCACAAGGGCGTAGGCACCGGGGAATAAAGACGAAAGGGCATCGGGGTTCCTGGGGGGCGTGAATGAAAGAAGGGCAGCGGCTCAGTCGTCCGAACGCGACAGCAGAGCCAGGGGCGTGTGCGCGGCGCCGGCCTGGCTGGTATTGGCCAGCACGCGCTGGAGCAGGCTTTTGAGTGTGGAAAATTCGTCGGCGTTCAGGCCGGTCAGGTGCTGGTTAAGCACGGTGCACAAGACGCCGGGAATGCCTTGCGCCACCTCGCGCCCGGTGTCGGTGAGCGCAATATTGACCACCCGGCGGTCCGTCTCAGACCGGATGCGCTTGCACAGGCCCTTGGCCTCTAAGCGGTCGAGCAGCCGGGTCATGGCGCCAGCGTCCAGATTGCAGGCGCGCGCCAGTTCAGCCACGGTGGACGCATGGCCCTGGTGCAGCTTGAGCATCGGTAGCCACTGGGCGTTAGTCAGGTCCGAGTCGGCCAGTTGCGCGTCCACGCCATGGGCCATGCTGCTCAAAATCAGGCGCATGAGGTAGCCCACGCTGTCCTCGGGGCGGTAGTTGTCCAGGTCGTAAAAGACGGGGTGATCAGGGTTAACCATGAGGTGGATTGTATTGCCTGCCTAGGCAAATATTGCCGTGGAAGTCTTTGTCGCGACAGCGGCACCATAAAAAAACGCCGCCGGGGATCTCTCCCCAGGCGGCGCCAGGCTTGACGGGCGGTGAAGCGCCTTACTTCAGCACGTCCCCAATGCACAGGTATTTCATTTCCAGGTAATCGTCCATGCCCCAGTGCGAACCCTCGCGGCCCAGGCCGGACTGTTTGACCCCGCCAAAAGGCACGTGCTCGGTGGCCAAAATGCCCACGTTGATGCCGACCATGCCGTATTCCAAGGCTTCGGCCACACGGTAGATGCGGCCAATGTCGCGGCTGTAAAAGTAGCTGGCCAAGCCAAACTCGGTGTTGTTGGCCGCGTCAATGGCTTCTTGCTCATTGTCGAACTTGAAGATGGGCGCGAACGGGCCAAAGGTTTCTTCGCGTGCGCAGGCCATATCAGCGGTGGCGCCCGAGATAACGGTGGGCTCAAAAAACTGGCCTTGCAGGGAGTTGCCACCGGTTTCCACTTTGCCGCCCTTGGCAATGGCGTCCGCCACATGGCGCTTGACCTTGGCCACGGCCGCTTCTTCGATCAGCGGGCCTTGGGCCACGCCTTCGTCAAAGCCGTTGCCTACTTTCATGAGTTTGACTTTGGCAGTGAACTGCGCGACAAACTGGTCGTACACCCCGGCCTGCACATAAAAGCGGTTGGCGCAAACGCAGGTTTGGCCGGCGTTGCGGTATTTGCTGGCCAAGGCGCCTTCAACGGCAGACGCGATATCGGCGTCGTCAAACACGATAAACGGCGCGTTGCCGCCCAGCTCCAAAGACATTTTCTTGACCGTGGGCGCGCTTTGCGACATCAAAATGCGGCCCACTTCGGTAGAGCCGGTAAAGCTCAGGTGGCGCACCACGTCGCTGGCGCAAATCACCTTGCCCACGGCGATCGAGTCGTCGGCGTCCGCCGTCACCATATTGAGCACGCCCGCCGGAATACCGGCGCGAATCGCCAGCTCAGCCGCAGCCAGCGCGGTCAGGGGCGTGAGTTCGGCCGGTTTGATGATTACCGGGCAGCCTGCAGCCAGCGCGGGCGCCACCTTGCGGGTGATCATGGCCAGCGGAAAGTTCCATGGCGTGATGGCGGCGCACACGCCAATCGGTTCCTTGATCACCATCAGGCGGCGGTTGTTGTCAAACTGCGGCAGGGTTTCGCCGTTGATGCGCTTGGCCTCCTCGGCAAACCACTCGACAAAGCTGGCGCCATAGGCAACTTCGCCTTTGGCCTCAGCAAAGGGCTTGCCCTGCTCGGCAGTCATGATGCGGCCCAGGTCGTCCTGGTTGGCCA
>CAMDHS010000304.1 GCA_945898115.1 Comamonas sp. lk | reverse complement strand
GGGCATTACCTGGGCGGAACCTTCTTTTATGGTGGCGAGTGGTACTGGGGCCTGGACCGCCTGCACTTTCTGGAAGAACGCCTGCGCGACGAGGGCCTGTGCCGCAATCCGGCCGCCCCCCTGATTGCGCCAGTGCACGAGGTGGCGCTTGCGCCATTGCAGGGGCCCGGTGCCGCGCCCGGCACCACGCTGGACTACTTTTTGTCATTTCGCAGCCCCTATACGTATTTGGCGCTGCCCAGGGTGCGGGCGCTGGCGGCGCACCATGGCGCCGAGCTGCGCCTGCGCTTTGTGCTTCCCATGGTGATGCGCGGCCTGCCGGTGCCGGTGGAAAAGGGCCGGTACATCGTGACTGACGTGGCGCGCGAGGCGCAGCGCCTGGGCATGTCCTTTGGCAACGCGGTAGACCCGGTGGGCAAGCCGGTGGAGCGCGGCTACGCGCTCTTGCACCGCGCTGTTGCAGCGGGCAAGGGCATTGAGTTTGCCGCCTCGTTTTTGCAGGGCGTGTGGGCCGATGGGCTGGACGCGGGCAGCGACGCCGGCCTGAACGCGATTGCCGCGCGCGCTGGTTTTGACGCCGCCTGGGTGCAAGCCGCGTTGCCCGACGAATCCTGGCGCGCCGTGGCCGCAGTTAACCGCGAAGACCTGCTGGCGCAAGAGCTGTGGGGAGTGCCCTCGTTTCGGGTTAACGATTTGCCCGGCCACTGGGGCCAGGACCGCTTGTGGGTGATTGAGCAGGAACTGGGCGCTGCCAGGGCCTGAGCGGCGGGGTAAATCGCTGTGGGTGCGCGGTCGATGCGCTTAGCGGAAGTAAGCGCTAGCGGTGCGTGTTGGAGGCACTCGCTTTAAGCCGACAAGGCGCCGACCGGAGCCATATCGGACACCACCTCTTGCGCAATCGCGCCAAACAGGCTGTGGCCGTCCCGGCCTTTCACGTCCACTTCCACCGTGTCGCCCACACTCAGGTAGCCGGTGGTGGTTTGGCCGCTTTGCAGCAGTTCCATGGCGCGTTTTTCGGCAATGCAGTGGTAGCCCTTGGGCCAGTCGGGCAGGTCTTGGGCGCTCTTTCGGCCATCACGCACGCGCGCCGGGCTGCTCACTGTGCCGCTGCCCACCAGGCTGCCTGCGCGCAGGGGTCGGTGCTGCGCCAGTTGCGCAATCAGCTGGCCAAAATGCAGCGTCATGTCGGGGCCCGCGTCGCACAAGCCCACTTTGCGGCCGTTCCAGCTCGTTTGCAAAGACAAGTTGACCCGGCCTTTGCGCCAAGCCTCGCCCAGCTCGTCGGGCGTGACCGCCACCGGCGCAAAGGCGGTGCCCGCATCGGCGTTGCCGCGCGCGCGCAGTTGAAAGCGGTTGGCCAGCAGCAGCAAGCGCACACCGTCCAGCGCGCGCTCTGGCGTGCAGCCCATGGGAATGTCGCTGGTGGCCACCGCCAGTTCGGCAGAAAAGTCCAGCTCCCAGGCCTCGTTGACGCAGACCAGGGGCGCTTGCGCGCCCAAGAGGGCGTCGCTGCCCATCCGCACCGGGCCCGTGGCATGGGGCACTGCGCTGTCGGCGTCCAGTGCGTGCGCCTGTTGCAGCAATTCGGCATGGCTGCCAAAGCCGCCGCCGTGCGCCCACTGGTAAGCGCGCGGCAGGGGCGCCAAACACTGCGCCGGGTTAAAGGCAAACGCGTTTCGCGCCCGCCCGGCGTTGAGCTGGTCTGACAGGTCTTGGAGTTGGGGACTCAGGTAGTTCCAGTCGTCGAGCACCTGCTGCAGCCGGTTGGCAATGTGCGACGGATACACCGCCAGGCCCAGATCACGGGAAACAACAACCAGCTGCCCGTCGCGGGAGCCGTCTTGGTAGCTTGCAAATTTCATGGGGGGATTTTCGCTTGGAAAGCGCGCGCGGCGGGAATTTCACGGTTTTTTCCGCCGCGAAAAATTGATTTTTTTAAAAAACATGAACTTAATTCAAAAATTTTATTAAATCAAAAATTAAATTATCAAAAGCAAAACTGCAATTCAATTATATTTTGATTTTGTTAATTATTTTTTTCATCTAACTGGAGACGAACATGCGATTCCTACCTTTGATATTGAGCACCTTCATCTTGGCCGCTTGCGGCGGGGGCGGGGGTGGAGGCGGGGGTGATAGTGTTGGTAGCTCGAAATTAAGTACAACACAGGCGACGTATGAGAGCCTCTTTCTGAGTCCCAACAAAGCGTACAGATCTTCGAGCAGTTCATTGCCGAACCTAGGGGTTCCTGGCGCTGGCTCGGGTTACTACTATTTCGATGCGGAGGCTTCACTTGCAAAGTCGCCGCTTACCGGTACCCAGCGGCTTACCCCGCAGTCGAGCAACCTGACGAAGACCTTGGGTCTGCCGCAATATTCAACCTTGAGCTGGTACTTGGCTGACGGTGAATTTTTCACCTCTGGTTTGCAACAGCCTGCGGATGTTAGTTACGAGGGTAGCTTTGTGACTGAAACGAGCTTGAGCGAAGACCTCAAGCACCGTCTTGGTTCTGGTACTGTTACCGGGATTACGGTTACGCCATTGACAGGACCTATCGTTTCGGCTTCGGGCTCTGCTCTCGGCCTATTGCCCAGCGTCATGTACACCAATACTTCGCTAACCAATCCAAACGCTGCCTGGATCAGTGGGTCTGCTTACATCGTGAATACAGTCCGACTTGATACGGACGTTTACATCGTCAATGCCTCGTTTCCCTCAACGGTCCCCGGCGTAACCTCAGAGCCCAGCACCCCCGTGGCCATTGCCACCAATACGACCATCAATGATTTAATAAATGCCAATAGCTTGGCCGTTTACCCAGGCGGCAAAAAATACGGCGCCGCAGATGGCGCGGTGAAGACGGTGCAGGGCGTGCCCGTCTATGTGGCGAATGTACCGTCCGCCCCGACCGGGAGCATTTCGGCTTACCAGGTTTTTTACGGCAAAAACAACAATGTCTACGCTGGCAATTTGATTAAGGCCGGATCGGTTATCACGAGCAACAGCGGCTTCAACGCCCAAGCCCGCGCCAGCATCAAAGCCGCCTTGACCTTTTAATTGTTCCCAAAAACCGCCCCCCACAACGCCAGCCCCGCCGCGCGCTCAGACGCCACGGCGTCCAGTGCCAATTCGGTGGGCGCCTCGTCCAGCCGGGCGCGGTGCTGGATTTGGCGCAGGCTGCGGTAGGCCTGGGCGGCGTCGGCGCCAAGGGGCGCGGGCAGCAGGCCGCAGTCTTGGGCGCGTTGTAGCAGGGCGATGTTGCCCAGGTTGGCGCGCAGCCCGGCGTGGCTTTTGCCGTGGGCCAGCACCAAAAATTGCACTGCAAACTCAACGTCCACCATGCCGCCTGCGCTGTGTTTGAC
>CAMDHS010000303.1 GCA_945898115.1 Comamonas sp. lk | reverse complement strand
GTATTTGTCCTTGCACCTGACCGACTTTGCCAGCGACGTGGTGATGATCGTCATGACCGCCGTCATCCTTTTCTCGATGAATCCCTACCTGGCGCTCATCACGCTGGTGCCGCTGCCGTTTATCGGCTGGATGATCCACTTTGTGCGCTCCCGCCTGCGCACCGGCTGTGAGAAGATAGACCGCGTCTGGGGCGCAGTGACCAATGTGCTGGCCGACACCATTCCGGGCATCCGCGTGGTCAAGGCCTTTGCACAAGAGCAGCGCGAGGCCAAACGCTTTCGCGAAGCCAATCGCCACAACCTGCTGGTCAACGACCGCATCAACAAAATCTGGTCGCTGTTCTCGCCCAGCGTCTCGCTGCTGACCGAGATGGGCCTGCTGGTGGTCTGGGGCTTTGGCATTTGGCAGGTGTCCAAGGGCGAGATTACCGTGGGTATGTTGCTCGCGGCCATTGCCTACATCGGGCGCTTTTATGGGCGGCTCGATTCCATGAGCCGCATCGTCTCAGTCACGCAAAAGTCGGCCTCGGCGGCCAAGCGCATTTTTGATATTCTGGACCATGTCTCAAGCGTGCCCGAACCGCAAACCCCGGTGAACGTGGACCGGGTGCAAGGGCGCATTGATCTGCGCGAAGTGGGCTTTCGCTATGGCAACCGGGCGGTGAACCGGGGCATCAATCTCAAAATCGCGCCGGGCGAGATGATTGGCTTGGTCGGCCACAGCGGTTCGGGCAAGAGCACGCTGGTCAACTTGATTTGCCGCTTTTACGACGTGTCTGAGGGCGCTATATTGGTGGACGGCGTTGACATTCGACAGTACGCGATTGCCGACTTTCGGCGCAATATCGGGCTCGTCTTGCAAGAGCCGTTTTTGTTCTTTGGCACGATTGCTGAGAACATTGCCTATGGCAAGCCCGAGGCCAGGCGCAGCGAAATCGTGGCTGCCGCCCGCGCCGCGCATGCGCACGAGTTCATCTTGCGCCTGCCCCAGGGCTACGACTCCATGGTGGGCGAACGCGGCCAGGGCTTGTCGGGCGGCGAGCGCCAGCGCATCTCGATTGCGCGTGCGCTGCTGATCGACCCGCGCATCTTGATACTTGATGAGGCCACCAGCTCGGTGGACTCTGAGACCGAAAAAGAAATCCAAAAAGCCCTGGAAAACCTGGTGAAGGGCCGCACCACCATCGCCATCGCCCACCGCCTGTCCACCTTGCACCGCGCCGACCGCCTGGTGGTGCTGGACCGGGGCAGCGTGGTGGAAGAGGGTACGCACGATGCGCTCATGGCCCAAGAGGGCGCGTATTACAAGCTCTACCAAGCCCAGGCGCGCAACGCTGAACCGGTCTTGGCCTCAGAAGGCAGCGAATGACGAACACCGCACTTGTGACCAACCCGGCCGTATCCGCAGTAGCTGATGCTTTCAGTCTGGAGCTCACCCCCTTTGGCAAGCTGGTGCTCACCACTGCCCAAGGCCAGCGTTTTGAAGGCGTGGCGCCGGTGCGCGCCTTTCCGATCCAGGCGCCCGACGAAGGGGTGTCGCTCATCGACACCGACGGCCACGAGGTGGCCTGGGTGCCGCACTTGGGCCAATGTCCGCAGCCCGCGCAAAACCTGCTGCGCCAGGAACTGGCCCGGCGCGAGTTCATGCCGGTGATTGCGCGCATCGCCTCAGTTAGCAGCTTTTCCACGCCCTGCACCTGGACGGTGGCCACGGACCGGGGCGACTGCGAATTTGTGCTGCGCGGCGACGAAGACATCCGCCGCGTGGGTGCTGATAACACGCTCTTGATTGCCGACGCCCATGGCATCCAGTACCTGGTGCCAGACCAACTGGCGCTGGACGCGCACAGCAAAAAAATTCTGGACCGCTTTTTGTAGCGCCAGGCCTGCGCGGCCTAGAACTTGATCTTGCCCGTCAAGATTTCAAACCACATGCGCCAGTCGCCCATCAGGCTGTAGCGCGGGTATTTGAAAGTGGCAGGCTTGTTGTGCTCAAAAAAGAAGTGCCCCACCCAGGCAAACGCATAACCTTGCACCAGCGCCAGTAGCACCAGCCACGGCATTTGCGCGGTGAGCGCCAGCGTGAGCAGCAGCGCCGCGATCGTGGTGCCCACAAAGTGCAGCCGTCTTGATACGCGGTTGGCGTGCTCGTCTAAATAGAAGGGATAAAAGTCGGCAAAGCTGCCGAAGCGTTCTTCGCTGTTCATGCGGGGCTCCTGTATTTTCATGGGTGTGCTCCGGGGATTGCGGCTGTTTTTATCACCACTTTGTCGCGCGCAATGATGGATCGAAAGCTTTCGCCCGTGCTCGCCCAGTCCACCAGATCGACCTTGATTGTCATGTCCGATGTGTCAAAGGCATCGTTGAGTTGCGCCAGCTTTGACAGTGGCAGCGCTTGGTCCGTGATCAGCGCTAAATCTAGGTCGGAGTAGGGTTTGGGCGTGCCCCGTGCGCGGGAGCCAAAGGCCCACACCTCGGTATGGGGCAGTTGGCTTTGCAAAATACTTTGCACGATGCTCCAGTTGCGCGCGTCCAGGGCAATGGGCGGCGCGCTGAGTTCAATCATGGTTGCGTGTCTGGCGCGCCTGCAGTTGGGCGGCCAGGGCCTGGGCTTCTGCCAAAAAGTCGGCTGCAACGGCAAATACCGCCTCCGCCTTGGCGGCGTCGTAGGTGTGGCTGCTGTCGGTGCGGGCTTGCCGGTAATTTCGCCAGACCGTCCAGTCCGAGCGCAGCAGGCCGCGCTCGTTGGCCAGGCGGATGAGACTTTGGAAGCTGCCCATGTCCAAGTCGGCGGGGCTGGCTTCGGTGGCTTCTAGATAGCGCTTGAGCATTTTCCAGCTCAGTTCGTAGGTCACTGTAAAGCAGTGAATCACCGCGTTTCGCAGTTGTTCATGCAAACCAGTATCTTCTTTCGCCGCTGGCGAGTGCACGTAGGTCAGGCTTTGGGCCAGTTGGGCTGTGGCTCGTTCAAAACTTAACAATTCAAGCGCCATCGCCGTGCCAAATCCAGGCTGGGATTTTTAGCAAAGCAAGTGGTTTTACTCTCAGCCCACCACCCGCACCGCAGCCCCATCGCCCTGCGCAGCAATCACGCCAATCTCAAACACCTGCTCGCCGCTGGCGCGCAGGGTGGTGGCGCAGGCGGCGGCGGCAGTGGCGTCTACCACCACGACCATGCCGATGCCGTTGTTGAAGGTGCGGTTCATCTCGATGTCGTCAATGGCGGCTGTGGCTTGCAGCCAGGCGAAGAGCTCGGTTTGGGGCCAGCTGCCTTTGGTGAGCACAGCGGCGCAGCCTTCGGGAAGCACACGGGGAATGTTTTCTAGCAGGCCGCCGCCGGTGATGTGGGCCAGGGCCTTGATGCCGCC
>CAMDHS010000302.1 GCA_945898115.1 Comamonas sp. lk | reverse complement strand
TCTTCAACCAGCTGGCCAGCCACTGGAAGAAAAACTTCAGCGGCTGGAGCGCCTGGGTGCTCACGCCCGACCTGAAGCTGCCCGGCAAGATGCGCCTGAAAGAGTCGCGCCGCGTACCCATGTGGAACGGCCCCATCGAATGCCGCCTGTTCAAGTTCGACATGGTGGCCGGGCGCATGGCCAAGGACGAGGCGGCGGCCAAAGCGGCTGGCTCGCCCTCAGCAGCCGACTAAGAGGCGCCGCGCAAAGCCCGTGCCTTTGATATCAAAGCCCGCGCCGCTGGCCTGCGTGGTGATCGACACCAACATCGTGCTCGACCTGTTTGTGTTTCAGGACCCAGCCACGCTGGCCCTGAACCAGGCACTGACCGCCGCACTCACCCTGGGCCAGCCCCGGTGGCTGGCCACGGACGCGATGCGCGAAGAGCTGGCGCGGGTGCTTTGCTACCCGCAGGTGCTCAAGCGCATGGCCTTTTATGCGCGGAGCGCAGCCGAAGTGCTGGGGCACTTTGACCGCCTGTCGCACGCCGTGGACGTGGCACCCAAAGCCAGCGTCACCTGCAAAGACCCGGACGACCAAAAATTCATCGACCTGGCTGTGGCGCACGGCGCGGCACTGTTAAGCAAAGACCAGGCGGTGTTGTGCATGGACAAGCGGATGCGGGGGTTGGGGGTGCCGTCCGTAGGCAAGGTTTGGTTGCCGCAATTTTTGTGATTCACCTCACGGCGGGTTTGTTTTCCCCGCCTATCCCCCCAGCCCCCTTTCCTCCCCAGCGGGGAGGAAAGGGGGAGCGAAACAGCCACATTTGGTTACTGAGCTTAGGCTACGACACCACTGGCCACTGCTTTGAGCTATCGGCTTTCATTGAAGCGGCGCCTAGCCGCGAATCTCCGCTGCTGCTGCAACGCCCAAACCCCGAAGCCGTCGCGGCGACGGCTTCGTTCCTACGTGTCGTTGGCAGACCCACAGGTGCCAAGCCAGTAGAAGCCTGGCCGAAGCGACAAAACCAAATGTGGACTTGGCCCCCCTCTCTCGCCCGCCGGGCGAGAGAGGGGTTGGGGGAGAGAGTGGGCAAAAAACCAAGCCCGAATTACCGCTTCCCGTCCTCGCAGCCAAACTTGAACTGTGCAATATCGATGGGCGTATTGGCTACCGGCCCAAAGATGGCACCTGAGTCGAAGGTGTACAAAGGGTCACCCTTGGCCAGGCGAGCAGCGAAAATGGCGGTGCGCACAGTGCGGTGCAGTCCTCGGGTGCAGTCAAACTCCTTGAGTTCTTTGACAGAGAAATAGTTAAGCCAACCCAGGGGCGGAGGAAAGCGCGCGGACTGAGCTACCGTGTAGTCACCCATCACCCAGACCTTGGCAATAGCACCGCTACGCTGAATGCTGTAGGGGTCGCCGTACATGGCGAATTCTGGCGTTTTTCCGATGAAGTGCCAGTCGGCCCAGGCCGAGCTACCCCAGCCGAGCAGGAGCACGGGCAGCAGGTAAGTCCACTTTTTCATCGCGCGTTTCCTTTCTTGGATGTGGCGCTTTACCAAGGAATATTTTTCAACCGCGAATGTAGCGGAAAACGGGCCAGAGGTTTGCCTGCTTTGCAGGAGAAAACTGGGGCTACACCTTGTGACTGGACTTAGGGCTTGGGCAACCAGGCCACCGCGCCTGAAAAGGTGATGAAAGCCACGGCGGTCGAGACCAAAATAATCCGCGCAATGCGCCCGTTGTCTGCACCAAAGCGCTCGGCCAGCATGGACACATTGCTGGCGCTGGGCAAGGCCGCTACCAGCACCACCACGCTCCAGGCCGTGCGGTCCAGCGGCAAGCCTGCGGCCAACACGCCCCAGCCCACCGCCATCACCAGCAGCGGGTGGAGCAACAACTTAATTGCCGCCACCGGCAGCACCTCAGACCAGGGCACCGCCGGCGCATGGCCACTGGCGGCCAGCAGGTTGGAGCGCGCCAGCACCGCGCCAATGGTGAACAGCGCTACGGGCGAGGCCGAATCGGCCAGCAAACCCACGGTGGTAGCCACGGGCCCAGGCAGGCGCAAGGAAAACGCTGACACCACTGCGCCCGACAAAATCGCCCAGGGCATGGGATTGGCGGCCACGCCCTTGAGTGCGTTTTTGGCGGCCTGCGCGGCAGAGGTCTGCACCACGTCCATCTCGGGGTGGGCGGGGTCTTTCGCGGCAGGCCCTAAGCGCGAGAGCGCAATACACAGCGAAGTAGTTATCACCATGTCAACAAGAATTGTGACGATGGCGGGCCCGGCCGCCTGCGCGCCCAGCAGCGCCACCAAGAGCGGCACACCCATAAAACCGGTGTTGGGAAAAGCCCCCACCAGGGCGCCAAAGGCGGCGTCGTTCCAGCCAATGCGGCCGCGCCGCGTGAGTGCCACCACCAGCGCCACCATCACCAACGCGCAAAACAGGTAGCTCAGTGCCAAGCCGGGGTCCAGCAACTGCGCAATCGGCGTGCTGGCGCCAAAGCGGTACAACATGCAGGGCAGCGCAAAAAACAGCACAAAGGTGTTCATGCCCGGAATGGCCGCCAAGGGCAGCAGCCCCCGACGCGCGGCCAGGTAGCCGCACAGCACCAAAGCAAAAAACGGAAAGGTCACAGTCAGGGTGGCGAGCATGGCGCCATTGTCCGGGCAAATGGGCGGGCGTCCGGGCTAAGATGGCCAGTGGCGCACGCTGTTTTTCCGCCCTTGACGCGGCCTTGGTTCCATTTCGTTCGTTTTAGCCCTCGTTTCCTCCAGCTTTCTGATGTCCGCCACCCCAAGTAACGCCATGAATATCGCCCAGCAAGAGGCGGTCAACTACCTGCACGGGCCTTGTCTGGTGCTGGCCGGGGCCGGTTCGGGCAAAACCCGGGTCATCACGCACAAGATAGGGCGGCTGATCCAGATGGGCGTGGCGCCCCAGCGCATTGCCGCTATCACCTTTACCAACAAGGCCGCCGCCGAGATGCGCGAACGCGCCAAAGGGCTAATCGGCAAACCGGCCGGTGAGGTGCTGATTTGCACCTTCCACGCGCTTGGCGTGCGCATGCTGCGGGCCAATGGGGAGGTGCTGGGGCTCAAACCGCAGTTCAGCATTTTGGACACCGACGACGTGACCAGCATCCTCAAAGACGCCGGGGGCAGCACCGACGCCGCCACCGCACGCGCCTGGCAGTGGACGATTAGCGCCTGGAAAAGCGCCGGCCTGAACGCCGCGCAGGCCCAGGCTGTGGCCGCCAACGACAGCGAACGCCTGGCCAGCGTGGTGATGGCGCGCTACGAAGAGCGCCTGACCGCCTACCAAAGCGTGGACTTTGACGACCTGATCAGCCTGCCGCTCAAACTGCTGCGCGAACATGCCGACGTGCGCGCCCAGTGGCAG
>CAMDHS010000301.1 GCA_945898115.1 Comamonas sp. lk | reverse complement strand
TACGGCATTCCCAAAGACACCATGTTTGGCTTTGCCGTGACCTGCGAAGGCGGCGAATACAAGCCCGTGGAAGGCTTGACCATTGATGCATTTAGCCAAGAATGCATCAACAAGACGCTCAAAGAGTTGCAAGACGAGCAAGCTGGCGTCGCCCACCTGCTCTGATCCCGTTCCCGCCCGCGCCCCGCTCGGGTGCATGGGCGGACGCCAACCCTCCATGCAACACCCCCGCCACATTCTGTTAGGTGCCCAGGCGCGCACTGGGGTGTTGCCGGTGTGTGACCACTACAGCGGCGCGCCCGCGCGCATGCAAAAAAGCCTGGTCTTGCAGGCTGAGTTGCTGCAAGAGTTTGGCGCCTGTGTGATGGACGTCACCCTGGACTGCGAAGACGGCGCCCCGGCGGGCGGCGAGGTCGAGCAGGCGCACACCGTCTGCGAGCTTGTTGATCGCTTTAACGCCCTGGCAGATGCCCAAACTGCATTGGCCCGTCCCCGCATCGGTGCGCGGGTGCATGCGGTAGACCACGCCTATTTTGAGTCCGACGTGGCCATCATCGTGGGCGGCGCAGCGGCTGGCCTGAGCTACCTCATGGTGCCCAAGGTCGAGTCGGTGGACGATGTGAACCAGGCTGTGGAGGCGATGGACGCCGCAGCGGGCGGCGTGATGGTGCCCTTGCATGTCTTGATTGAGTCCCCGGCAGCGGTGCAACAGGCGTTTGCCATTGCGGCCCATCCCCGGGTGCAGTCTTTGAGCTTTGGTTTGATGGATTTTGTCTCGGCCCATGGTGGCGCCATTCCTGCGTCCGCCATGGGTTTGCGTGCGCATGAAGACGCCGACGCGCTAGACCAGTTTCACCATCCACTGGTATTGCGGGCCAAGCTGGAAATTGCCAGTGCCTGCCACGCCTATGGCAAAGTGCCCTCGCATTGCGTGGTGACCGAGCTGCGGGATGCGCAGGCCTTGGAGCGCGCAGCGCGCTACGCCGCCACCGCGCTGGGATACACCCGCATGTGGAGCATCCACCCGGACCAGATTCGTCCGATTCTGCGGGGTTTTGCGCCAATGGCCAGTGAGGTGGATCTGGCGGCACGCATCGTGCATGCGGCATCCGAGGTTGAATGGGCGCCGATTGCGGTCGATGGCAAATTGCACGACCGGGCGAGTTACCGTTATTTTTGGCAGGTGTTGGAGCGTGCGCACCAGACCGGCCAAGCGATTCCTGCAGAGTTGCAGCATTATTTTGTTTGATTAAAGAAGGAGAAAAAACCATGTTGAACGCTTACCGAGCCCATGTTGCCGAGCGCGCCGCGCTGGGAATCCCCCCGCTGCCCCTGGACGCCAAACAAACGGCGGAACTGATCGAGCTGATCAAGGCCCCCGCCGCTGGAGACGAAGCCTTTTTGCTGGACATGCTCACGCACCGCGTGCCGCCGGGTGTGGACGACGCAGCCAAGGTCAAAGCCTCGTTCTTGGCAGCTGTTGCCCATGGCGACTTGGCCGTGGCGCTGATCTCCAAAGCCAAAGCCACCGAGCTGCTGGGCACCATGGTGGGTGGCTATAACGTCAAGCCGCTGATTGATTTGCTCGACCAAGCCGATGTCGCCGCCGTGGCCGGTGCCGCGCTGAAAAAGACGCTGCTGATGTTTGACTTCTTCCACGACGTCGAAGTCAAGGCCAAGGCGGGCAACGCCCACGCCAAAGAAGTGATCCAGAGCTGGGCCGACGCCGAGTGGTTCACCAGCCGCCCCGAAGTGCCACACACCATCACCGTGACCGTGTTCAAGGTGCCTGGCGAGACCAATACCGACGACCTGTCCCCCGCGCCCGACGCTTGGAGCCGCCCCGACATTCCGCTGCACTACCTGGCCATGCTCAAGAACACGCGCGAAGGCGCCGCCTTCAAGCCTGAAGACGACGGCAAACGCGGCCCCATGCAGTTCATTGACGACCTGAAGAAAAAAGGCCATCTGGTGGCCTATGTGGGCGACGTGGTGGGCACCGGTTCGAGCCGCAAGTCGGCCACCAACAGCGTGATCTGGGCCACCGGCCAAGACATTCCCTTTGTGCCCAACAAGCGCTTTGGTGGCGTTACCCTGGGCGGCAAGATCGCCCCCATCTTCTTCAACACCCAAGAAGACTCCGGCGCCCTGCCGATTGAAGTGGATGTGACCAAGCTGGAAATGGGCGACGTGATTGACGTGCTGCCCTATGAAGGCAAGTTGCTGCGCAACGGCGAACTGGTCGAGAAATTTGCACTGAAAAGCGATGTGCTGCTGGACGAAGTGCGCGCCGGTGGCCGCATCAACCTCATCATCGGCCGCTCGCTCACTGCCAAGGCGCGTGAGTCTTTGGGCCTGCCTGCGTCTACCACGTTCCGCTTGCCCACGGCGCCTATCAGCACCAAGGCCGGCTTTACTGTGGCGCAAAAAATGGTGGGCCGCGCCGTTGGTTTGCCCGAAGGGCAGGGCGTGCGCCCCGGCACCTACTGCGAACCCAAGATGACGACCGTGGGCTCACAAGACACCACCGGCCCCATGACCCGCGACGAGCTCAAAGACCTGGCCTGCCTGGGCTTTAGCGCCGATTTGGTGATGCAGTCCTTCTGCCACACCGCCGCCTACCCCAAGCCCGTGGACGTAAAAACCCACCGCGAGCTGCCCGCCTTCATCAGCAACCGCGGTGGCGTAGCCCTGCGCCCGGGCGACGGCGTGATCCACTCCTGGCTCAACCGCCTGCTCTTGCCTGACACTGTGGGCACCGGCGGCGACAGCCACACGCGTTTCCCCATCGGTATTTCCTTCCCCGCAGGCTCGGGCCTGGTGGCGTTTGGTGCAGCCACGGGCGTCATGCCACTGGACATGCCTGAGTCGGTGCTGGTGCGCTTTAAAGGCCAGATGCAGCCCGGCATCACCCTGCGCGACCTGGTGCACGCCATTCCCCTGTACGCCATCAAGGCGGGCCTGTTGACCGTGGCCAAGGCCGGCAAGATCAACGCCTTCTCGGGCCGCATTCTGGAAATCGAAGGTTTGCCAGACCTGAAAGTCGAGCAAGCGTTTGAATTGTCCGACGCATCGGCCGAGCGTTCAGCTGCCGGTTGCACGGTCAAGCTCAACCCCGCGCCCATCAAGGAATACCTCACCAGCAACGTCGTGCTCATGAAAAACATGATCGCCGACGGCTACGCCGACAAGCGTACCCTGGAGCGCCGCATCCAAAAGGTCGAAGCCTGGCTGGCCAACCCCAGCCTGCTCGAAGCCGACAAGGACGCCGAATACGCAGAAGTCATCGAGATCGACCTCAACGACCTCAAAGAGCCCGTGCTGTGCTGCCCCAACGATCCGGATGACGCCAAGCTGCTGTCCGACGTGGCCGGCGTCAAGATCGACGAGGTGTTCATCGGTTCGTGCA
>CAMDHS010000300.1 GCA_945898115.1 Comamonas sp. lk | reverse complement strand
GTGGCGTCCGAGTTCCAGTACAAGAGGTCAAACGGAGGCGGGGTTTCGCCCTTGAGGTAGTTGCCCACCACGTAGTTCCAGACCAGGTCATTGGGGCGCAAAAAGCTGAAGGTCGAGGCCAGGTCTTGCCCCTTCATCAGGCCGCCCTGGCCCATTTCCTGTTCGCGGTATTTGACAAAAGCCTCGTCAATAAACACGTCCAGAATGCCGGTGTCGCTAAAGTCCAGCAGCGTGGTCAGCAGCGTGGCGCTGGCCACCGGCTTTTCACCGCGCGCGGCCAGCACCGCCAGCGCCGTGGTCAGCATGGTGCCGCCCACGCAAAAACCCAGCGCATTGATCGAATCATCGGTGCCCGGTTTACCGGCAATCTCGCTGGTCACGGCAATGGCCTTGATGACAGCGTGCTCGATGTAGTCGTCCCAGGTTTTGCTGGACATCGACTCGTCGGGATTGCGCCAGCTGATCACAAAGGTGCGGTGGCCTTGCGACACGGCATAGCGGATAAACGAGTTCTCGGGCTGCAAATCGAGGATGTAGAACTTGTTGATGCAAGGCGGCACCAGCAAAAAGGGCTTCTCGAACACCTTTTCTGTGAGCGGCTTGTATTCCAGCAGTTGGAAAAATTCGTTCTCGAACACCACCGCGCCTTCGGTCGTAGCCACGTTTTGGCCCACGGTAAACAGGCTCTCATCGGTCATGGACACATGGCCCTGGCGCATGTCGTGCATCAGGTTTTGCAGGCCCTTGGCAATGCTTTCGCCCTTGGTCTCAATGGCTTTTTTCTGCGCTTCGGCGTTAAAGGCCAAGAAATTGCTGGGCGCGGCAGCCGCCAGGCCTTGTTCTACCGCAAAGCGGAGCCGGTTGCGGGTCTTGGCGTCCGAGTCCACCGCGTCGGTCATGGCCAGCAAGGTGCGGCTATTGAGCAAGTACATGGCGGCGGTAAAAGCGGCCACCGGGTTGGCCTCCCACGCTGCGCCAGAAAAGCGCTTGTCGCCCGAGGCGGGGGCGTTCACCATGGCGCCTTGCGTCATGAGTTCGGCCGCGTCTTTAAGGTATTGCTGCTGCAGCTCTTGCAGCTTTTCTGGCGCAAAGTGCATCTTGGGCGACGCGGGCATGGCCGACGCGGCGCCCGCACTGGGCGTGAGGTTCTGAAAACTGGCCAGCGCCTGGGCCCAGCTATCGCTCAGGGCGGTTTGGAAATGTTCGGCCGTATGGGCCCACAGGTTTTGCTGGTCTTTCACGCTGTCTCCTAAATAAAGGCCTGATTGCGCGCGCTGCTCAGGCATAGTTGGACAATTATCCCGCCCGTGTCCTTCTTTTTCCTGACATTGCGGCGCATTGCCACCAAACAAACCCGAAATGTCATTGCTATGTACCTGATACCTATCGCCTGGATTTATGTGACCGTGATGATGGCGGTGGCCGAAGCCACCAATACCGACGGCACGCTGTTGGGCGCGCTGTTCACTTTTGTGCTGTATGGGCTGCTGCCGGTGGGGCTTGTGCTGTATTTCATGGCGACCCCGGCACGGCGGCGTGCGCGTGATGCTGCACAGGCACGAGAAGATCAAGCCAACGCGCAAGCCGCTGCCGCAGTGGCAGCGGCAGAACAAACCCCGTCAGGCGAGCCAGATGCCAGCGGCCTGGCGGCCACTGACACGGTCGCGCCGGTGCGAAAAGAACCGTAGCGGATTGCCTACGGTGCACCACGGTGCGCTGCCATCGTTGCCATAAACCTGCGCCACGCCTGCAGCTTGCAGGCGTTGACGCGCAAGCAGCGCCAGGTCTGCCAGCCATTTGCCAGGTCCGTGTGGCTTAAATGCCTGGCTTGCGGCGCTAGATTGGTCCACAAACGCGGCGCGCACCCCGTCGCCCACTTCAAAAGCCTGCGGACCAATGCACGGCCCCAGCCAAGCCATCCACTGCGCAGGCGCTACGCCCAGCGCGCTTTGGTTTTGCAAAAAAGATTCGAGCACGCCCGCCGCTCCCGGGCCACCGGCTAGACCGCGCCAGCCCGCGTGCAAGGCCGCCACGCGCTCGCCGTCCAGGCTGCACAAGAGCACGGGCAGGCAATCGGCCACCATGACGGTGCAGGCCAGGCCGGGGGCGTTCGTCCAGCTGCCGTCCGCCTGGGCGCCATCGGCGCAGCCGGGGTGCAGCGCCAGCACCTCGTTGCCATGTACCTGGTTCAAAAACACCGGACGCACGCCCAGCGCCCGCTGCACCTGCGCGCGGTTGGCGGCCACGGCTTGGGGCATGTCGCCCACGTGCTCGCCCAGGTTCAGGGCGTCGTAGGGCGCGCCAGAGACCCCGCCTGCCCGGCCCGTGCAAAACGCGTGCACCTTGGCGGGCGCAGGCCATTGGGGACGCAGCCAATCGGCAGGCCACGCGGGCGCTGCGCTGCTGCCTAAGGTGGCGTCTGAGGGAGAAATTCGCATAGGCCGCAAGCATACGCGCGCCGCCGCCGGCCCGGCCTGCGGCACGCATTGGCGCAGCCCGGTAACATGGTGGTTTGGCTAGCTGCCTTGATCGCCAAGCCGCCCTGCCCCCCACCTGGAGCCCCCATGATTCTTGAAATTGCCGACATCCGCATCCACCCCGGCCAAAACGCCGCTTTTGAAGCGGCCATCGTCCACGGCATCAGCACGGTGATTGCCCATGCCAAGGGTTTCAAGGGCTACAAAGTCAACCGCAGCATCGAGAGCCCCGAGCGCTACGTACTACAGATTTTTTGGGAAACGCTGGAAGACCATACCGTGGGCTTTCGCGAATCGCCCGCGTTTCCCGCCTGGCGCGCCGTGGTGGGGCCGTTTTTTGCCGTACCGCCCGTGGTCGAACACTTTGATTTGGTCGCCCAGTCCGCCTGATTTAGGAGTCACACCATGATTTACAGCTTCACGCCCCCTGCCGTCGTCGGTGTCCCGGTGCTTGACTCCCCGGCGCTCTTCCCGGTGCACCGTATCTACTGCGTGGGCCGCAACTACGAAGAGCACGCCAAGGAAATGGGCGGCCCCGGGCGCGAGGCGCCCTTCTTCTTTATGAAGCCGGCCGATACCTTGGTCTATGCCGCCCCGGGCAGCACGGCGCACATGCCCTACCCCACGCTCACGTCCAACCTGCACCACGAGATTGAACTGGTGGTGGCCATTGGCACAGGCGGACGCAACATTGCCGCCGCTGACGCACACCGCCACATCTTCGGCTACGCCGTGGGCCTGGACATGACGCGGCGCGACCTGCAAAACGACATGAAGAAGGCCGGCCGCCCTTGGTGCATTGGCAAAGGCTTTGACCACTCGGCGCCCATTGGCGCCATCACCCCGGCCGCGCAGGTGCCCAACATCGGCCATGCCACTATCTCGCTGGGCGTCAACGGCGCGGTGCGCCAAAGCAGCACGATTGCCCAACTCATCTGGA
>CAMDHS010000299.1 GCA_945898115.1 Comamonas sp. lk | reverse complement strand
GCACCGGCGTGATGACAGGGCAGGGCGCGAGCTCTAGCACCAAAGCGCTGGGGATGCAAAAGTAAAAACGCTCGGCGTAAAAAGTGGCCAAGGACATCGGTGTTGCAGTTGCAGTCATGCGGGCGCGCCTTCAAGCGGCAGCGGCGCGTGCGCGATGCTGCTGGCCCCGGGCGCCCCGTGCGCGCTTTGGGTTTGTTGCGCCGGTTGTGAAGCCGCGCCCGTCTGGTACAGGCGCAGTATTTCTTGCATGTCCAAAATACTGAGCACCTGTTCGCCAAAAATCACACTGCCCACCAGGCCTTGCTGGCGCGGTGACACCAAAATGATTTCGGGTGCGATATGCACAATGTCGTGAATGCGCTGCACCACCAGCCCCAAGGCTTGGCCCTGGTGGTAGTGCACGATCACGGTCAGGGTGTCTAAAGCGCCAGCGCGCTGGGGGGCCGCACCCTCTACAAAGTCTGACAGCCACACCAGCCGCAAAATCTGCGCGCCGTACACCAGCACGTCGTGGTTGCCGCGCTGCTCTACCTTGTTGGCGGCAAAGGTTTCCAGCCGGTCTACATAGTCCAGCGCAATGGCGATGCGCGGCAGGCAGGGCAGGTCAAACAGCAGCATGGGCTGGGTGCTTGCCGCTGGCGCCGACAAATCATGAAGTTCGGCCCTGAAATCCTGCTCGGCGAGCTTGGACGCCAGGCCAGAGCGCAGGGCAAGGCCTGCCACGTCCAAAATCAGGGCCACCTGTCCGTCGCCCAAAATGGTGACGCCGCTGTAAAGCGCGTTGCCTTTGAGCAGCGGCCCCGCCGACTTGACCACCACTTCCTGCATAAAAAGCACTTTGTCCACCACCAGGCCAAACACCAGGTCAGCAGCCTGCACCACCACCACGTGCAAGGCGCCGTCCGCGTCTGGCTCTGCCCGCACCAGCGCAAGTTCGTTTTGTAAATACGCCAGCGGGATGAGTGTGTCGCGCAAGCGGAACACGGACACGCCGTAAAAATCCTCCACCCGCGGGTCTGCAGGTTCAAGGCGGATCATCTCCAGCAGGTGGTTTTGCGCAATGGCAAAGCGCTGCTGCGCGCACTGCACAAACAGGGCCGGCAAAATGGCCAAGGTCAACGGGATTTGCAGGCGCAGCGTGGTGCCCTCGGGGCCAGTGCGCATGTCCACCGAGCCGCCAATTTGCTGCACATGGGTGCGCACCACGTCCAGGCCTACGCCCCGCCCAGACCAGTGCGTAACCGCCGCCTTGGTAGAAAAACCCGGCAGGTAAATAAAGTCCAAGATTTCGCGCTGCGTCATGCGGGCGGCGCGCTCGGGCGTGAGCAGCCCCTTGGCGACCGCAGTTTGGGCCACCAGCGCCAGGTCTACGCCGGCGCCGTCATCGGCGATTTCGATCACGACCATGCCGTTTTCATGAAGTGAGCGCAGGCTTACCGTGCCGGTGTCGATTTTCCCCCGCGCCAGGCGCTGCGCCGGCGGCTCAATACCGTGGTCCACGCTGTTGCGCAAAATGTGAATCAAGGGGTCGCGGATAGCGTCGAGCAGCGTACGGTCAAGTTCGGTCTGGGCCCCGATTTGCACGAGCTGCACTTTTTTGCCACAGTCCTGCGCCATGTCGCGCACCAGGCGGGGAAACTTGGACCACAGGCTGCTGATGGGCTGCATGCGCGTTTGCATCACGCGTATCTGCAGTTCCAGGGTGATCAGGTCAATGGTGCGCACGGTGCTGGCAAATTGGGCGTCGGCGCGGTGGTCGGTAAAAGACAGCAGGCGGTTGCGGGCAAGCACCATTTCGCTCACCAGGTTCATCAAGGTGTCGAGCGCCTCCACGCTTACCTTGATGGGCGCCACCCTATCGAACGCGTTGGCGGCTTGTGGCAACAGGAATTCGCCCTCAATGACGCCGTAGCTCTCGAAGTCGTTGTCGTTGTCGCGGCCGTCCCTGGGTTGCGCTGCGGATGGCACACCATCGACCGCTTGCACGGCTGGGGCGGGTGCCGAGCTGAGGGGCAAAGCCGCCTCAGGCGCACGCCCTTCAGCCAGCGCCCACAGGCGCTGCAGCAGCGCGGTGTCGTCGCCCGCAGGCTCGGCGCGCTGGGCTGCAATGCCCCGCACAATGGCGCGCAGGCAGTCCAGGCTGGCCAGCAGCGCGTCGGTCAACTTCGTGTCGGCTACCAAGCTGTCTTCGCGCAGCTTGGTCAGCAGGGATTCGCCGGCATGCGCCACTTTTTCCAGGCGCACAAAGGCAAAAAAGCCGCTGCTGCCCTTGAGCGTGTGCAGCGCCCGAAAAATACTGCCCAGTAGTTTTTTGTCCTGCGGTGCGGTTTCAAGGCGCACCAGGTCGGCGTCGAGCTGGTCGAATATCTCCTGCGCCTCCAGCAGAAATTCATCCAGGATATGGGCGGTGTTAAGCATGGTCAGGTTGCGCGTACGGCAGGGCGTTTAGGCGTCAAGCGGGGGTACGCTAGCGCTTAAATCTGCACGCGGCTGACCAGGGCTTGCAAGTCGGCGGCCATTTCGCGCAGCTTGGCTGCGGCGTGCTGCGCGTGGCTTGCGCCCCGCGAGGTGTCGTTTGGCACCTGCGACACGGAGCCCACGTTTCTGGCGATCTCGGCGCTGCCGCTGGCCGCACTGCTGACCGCTTTGCCGATTTCGTTGGCGGTGGCGGCTTGTTGTTCCACTGCGCTGGCGATGACGCTGGCGATGTCGTCGATTTTCTGAATGACCTCGGCGATAGCGCTTATGGACGACACTGCGCCTTTCACATCGCCCTGAATATTGGCAATGTTTTTGCCGATTTCCTCGGTGGCGCGTGAGGTCTGGCGCGCAAGCTCCTTCACTTCATTGGCCACCACGGCAAAGCCCTTGCCCAGCTCGCCCGCCCGCGCGGCTTCGATGGTGGCGTTGAGCGCCAGCAAATTGGTTTGCTCGGCAATCGACGAGATCACCTTCAGCACGCTGCCGATTTCTTGGCTGCTGACGCCCAGTTTGGCCATGGTTTGCTTGGTGGCCCGGGCTTCGGCCACGGCGCGGTTGGTGACGGCAGACGCTGCCATGGCGTTGGAAGAAATCTCGCGAATGCTGACGCTCAGCTCTTCCACCCCGGTGGACACCTGCTGCATATTGCCGCTCACCTGCGTGGCCGCTGCCGCAGCAGAGGCGGCCTGCGCAGTGGTTTCTTCCGCGTTGGCGCTCATCTGAATGCTCACAGTAGACAGGTCTTGCGCCGCCAACGACAGCGTGGCCGCGTTGGCGGCAATCGCCGTACACGCCTGGCGCGCGGTACCAATAAGCTTGAGTATTTTCCAATCCAGGTATGAGCCTGAAGGACCTTGCAGTTGTGAATTGCTGCCTGGTGTCTTGATCTTGCTTAAACCAGAAGTTTAAGGTTTTTGGCTTCTGGGCTTGGATTCTTTATCCATCGGCCCCTGCCAGGCCGCCGGA
>CAMDHS010000298.1 GCA_945898115.1 Comamonas sp. lk | reverse complement strand
GTAGCGCTTGTCAAAAAAGTTGGCCTGGTAGACCGACTGCGTCACTGCAAAATTGGTGTCATGGCCGATCAGGTCCATCAGCTCGCAGGGGCCCATGCGAAAGCCGATGGCCTTCAGGCAAGCGTCCAGCACCACGGGGCTGGTGCATTGTTCTTGCAGCAGCGCCAGCGCTTCGGCGTAATAGGGCCGCGCAATGCGGTTAACGATAAAGCCCGGCGTGGAGCGCGCATGTACCGCCACCTTGCCCCAGCTTTGGGCCAGAGCAAACACGTAGTCAGCAATCTGCGGCGCGGTGTGCAGGCCCGACACCACTTCGACCAGCTTCATCAACGGCACGGGGTTGAAAAAGTGCATGCCCACCAGGCGCTCGGGGTGGCGCAGGCCCTGCGCCATGGCAGTAATCGAGATAGAAGAGGTGTTGCTGGCAAACACGCATTCCGCACCCACGATGGCTTCGAGTTGCAGCCACAAGGCGCGCTTGGCCTCGACCTGTTCCACGATGGCTTCCACCACCAGCGTGCTGCTGGCTGCGTCTTGCAGACTTGCCACTGGCGTAATGCGCGCCAGCAGGCCGGCCACATCGTCGGCTTTCATCTTGCCTTTGGCCACCAGGGCGCCCAGGCTGGCGTGCAACTTGTCGAGCGCGCTTTGCGCGGCGCCCTCGCGCATGTCGTACAGCCACACCGGGTGCCCGGCTTGCGCAGCCACTTGGGCAATACCCGCGCCCATGATGCCCGCGCCCACCACCAGCATGCTGGGCTTTTGCAGGCCGCTCATGGCGCAGGCGCCCAAGGGGCGGGGCGTTTGTCAAAAAAGGCGGCAAAGCCCGCGCGCGCCTCGGGGGTGGCGCGCACCCGGCTGATGGTTTGCGCGGTGAGTTCGCGTGTGGCTTCGTCCATGGCGCCTGGGGTAAGTTGGGAGAAAAGTTGTTTGATCTCGCGCTGCGCGCCGGGGGCGGCGGCCAGCAGTTCGGCCACGCGCGCGTTCACGGCGGCGTCGAGTTGTTCGGGCGCGGCCAGCTCGTGCACCATGCCCATGGCCAGCGCTTGCGCTGCGCCAATGCGGGTGGCAGTCAACGCCAAAAACTGCGCCTGCCGCTTGCCCACGGCCGCCACCAGGTAGGGCGAAATCACGGCCGGCAAGATGCCAAAGCGCGCCTCACTCACCGAAAACGCGGCATTGTCGGCAGCAATCGCAATATCGCAAGCGCAGCACAAGCCCACGCCGCCGCCCAGAGCGCTGCCCTGGATGCGCGCCACGGTGGGCTTGGGGCAGCTTTGGATGCGCGCGAGCATGGCGGCAAAGCGCCGTGCGTCGGCCAGGTTCCATTCCTGGCTGGCGGTGCTCGAGCGCTGCATCCATTTCAAGTCAGCGCCAGCACTGAAGTGCCGGCCTTCGCCTGCCAGCACGATCACGCGAACGCGCTCGTCTTGGGTGGCGCGGGCAAAGGCGGCGTCGAGCTCGCCAATCATCACCTCGTCAAAGGCGTTGAACACGCTGGGGCGTGCCATGGTGATCTGCGCCACGCCGGGGCGCGGGTGGCTGATTTGCAAAGTGCTGGGAAGTTCGGCGGGGGCGTTCATCAATAGGTTTCCAGGTGCAAGCGGCCGTGTTGCTGCAGGTCGGTGGCCACGCTGGCCCAGTCCAGGCCGGCGTTTTGCGCCACTTCGCGCAGGGCCAGCACCACGCCTTCTTCCATGCTTTTCAAGCCGCAGACGTAGAAAAAACAGTCCGGGTCGGCCAGCAAGGGCGCCACGTCGGCGGCGCGCTCGCGGATCAGGTCTTGCACATAGCGCTTGGGCTGGCCGCTGGCGCGCGAGAAGGCAAAGTTGCTGTCAATAAAGTCTTTAGGCAGGTTTTGCAGCGGGCCAAAGTACGGCAGTTCTTCTTGCGTGCGTGCGCCAAAAAACAGCATGAGTCGTCCACCGTCCACATTAAACCCCCACGCTCCACCGCTGCGCGGGTCGCTGCCCCCCGAGGGGGCTGAAGCGCCTTGGGGCGGCCCGGCGGCGCTTCGGTCTTGCCGGCGCATGGCGGCATCGCGCAACCTGCGTCGCCATTCGGTCATGGCGCGCATAGGCGCGCTGCCGGTGCCGGTGCAAATCATCACGATCTTGGAGCGCGGGTGGTTGGGCATCAAAAACGAGTTGCCAAACGGGCCGATCACGTCCACCGTGTCGCCCACGGCCAGGTCGCACAGGTAGTTGGACGCCACGCCGCGCACCGGGTTGCCGTGGCTGTCTTCGAGCACGCGCTTGACGGTGAGCGACAGGTTGTTGTAGCCAGGGCGCTCGCCATTGCGCGGGCTGGATATCGAATATTGGCGCGCATGGTGGGCGCGGCCGTTGGCGTCTGCGCCGGGCGGCAAGACGCCGATGGATTGGCCCTCTAGCACCGGGAAAGGCATCTTGCCAAAGTCCAGCACGATGTGGTGGGTGTCGTAGTCGCGGCCCACGGCCGTGACGCGCACATTGCCGCTCACGGTGGCGCGTATGCTTTTTTGTGCGGCCTTGGGGCCATAAAGCTGGGTGTAGGCGTGCGCCGCTGACCAGGGCGGCAGCGTGGCGCCCACCGCCGTGCTGGCGGTCGGGGCTGCGGTGGCCATGGCGTTGGGCGTGGTCACGGCTTGCGCAGTGGCTTGCACTACCACTGCGCCGTCGTCCGCCACCAATTGTTCGGGTGGCAGTTCAGCCGGCAGCTCGTCCCACAGCAGTTGCACGTCCGGGCTGTAGGCCTGGCTGCGCAGCATGGTGCGCCAGTTGTCAATCGAGCCGGTGGGGCAGGGGCCAATGCAGGCCATGCACGAATTGCATTTTTCTGCGTCCACCACGTAATTGCGCGAATCGTGGGTGATGGCGCCCACTGGACAGATGGCCTCGCAAGTGTTGCAGCGGATGCAGATCTCGGGGTCAATGAGATGCTGCTGTATCAGTTCAGACGGCTGCGTGGTCACTTGGAGGCTCCTGGGGTGGCTGGGGTTGCTGGCTTAGTTAAAGCGCACGTAGTCGAAATCGACGCTTTGGCGGTTGATGCCCATCACAGGGGGGGCGATCCAGTTGGCAAATTTGCCTGGTTCTACCACGCGGCCCATCAGGCTTGCAACGAATGCGCGGTCACCGCCCGAGGGCAGCCAGTGGTCCACTTGCGCGTTCCACTCGGCTTGCGACACCACGCGGCCGTCGGGTGACACCCTGGCGGTAGACAGCGCGCCGATATTGCGGTGGAAGGCCTTGTGCGGCACTTGAAGGCGAAAGGGAATGCCCGTCTTGCTGATCACCTTGTTCCAGCGCTCCACGCCACCCACCGAGTCTTTGATGTAGTCGTCGCGTAACACTTCGTTCAGGGCGTTGAGCATGGGCACTTCGCGTTCCACCAGTTGGCCGTCTTGCACAGCCAGCACGCGGTAAGTCTGGCTCTTGAGCACGTGGTCGTCCGTGCGTTTGCCTTCC
>CAMDHS010000297.1 GCA_945898115.1 Comamonas sp. lk | reverse complement strand
GCGGTGAAGTGGATGATGAACGCGCCGCCCGGGCTGCCTGCGCTGGCCAGCAGTTGGCCGGTGTCGGCGTCAAACACCAGGGTGGGCGACATGGACGAGCGCGGGCGCTTGCCCGGCTGCACCCGGTTGGCCACGGGCCTGCCGTCGGCACCCGTGGGTGCAAAGCTGAAGTCGGTGAGCTGGTTGTTGAGCAAAAAGCCGCCCTCCAACCCCAAGCCCCGGTTGACCATGAGGCGCGCACCCCAGCCGTCTTCGATGGTGGTCGTCATGGCCAGGGCGTGGCCAAAGCCATCGACCACCGAGATGTGCGAGGTGCCGTGCTCGGTTTGCGCGGCCATGGGGGCGTAACTGCTTTGCTGTGCGCCAGGCGGGCCGGGCAGACCGGGCGGGGCGCTGGGCATGCGAGAGCCGCTGGGCTTGATGAAGGCGGCGCGCTGGGCCAGGTAGCGGGCGTCCAGCAAACTGGTCCAGTCGCCCGCCGGGGCGGCTGTGAACTGCGGGTCGGCGACATATTGGGCGCGGTCGGCAAAGGCCAGGCGCGCGGCTTCGGTGTACAGGTGCAGCCAGTCGGCGCCGGGCTGCGCGTCGCCTTGGGGCGAAGCTACTTCAGCGCTGGGCGGGCGCGCAAAAGCGAGGGGCAGGTCGGCGGCGGGCGTGTGCGCCAGCGTACCCAAAATCTGGCCCAAGGCCAGCATGCCGGAGCTGGGCGGCGGCATGCCGCACAGGCGGTAGTTGCGCGCCGGAGCGTGCGCTACCCGGTAAAACAAGCACAAGGGCGTGCGCTCGACCGGCTGGTAAGCCGCCAGATCGGCCGGCGTCAGCGTGCCGGGGTTGCTGGGGTGACCTTGAACTTTGGCGGCGATGGCTTGCGCCACTGCGCCGCGTGTGAGGGCGCTGGGGCCCTCAAAAGCGATGCGCTGCAGCACGGCGGCCAATTCGGGGTTGCGCAAGACGTGGCCCGCAGGCCAGGGCTGGCCGCTGGCATCAAAAAAATAGCGGGCGGCGACCGGATCGGTTTTGAGTGCGGACTCGGTGGCTAGCAGCGTGGCCATGCGCGGGCTGATGGCAAAGCCCTCGTTAGCCAGCTTTATGGCCGGGGCAAACAGCTGCGCCCACGGCAACTTGCCATGCTGGCGGTGGGCCAGCGCAAGCATGGGCACCACGCCCGGCGCGCCCACCGAGCGCCCGCCGACGATGGCCTGGCGCATGGTCATAGCTTGGCCGTTGGCTTGGAGGAACAAGTCGGGCGTGGCGGCAGCGGGCGCCGTCTCGCGGCCATCAAAGGCTTGGGTGCTTTTGCCGTCAAAGTGCAGCAAAAACGCGCCGCCGCCAATACCGCTGCTTTGCGGCTCTACCAGCGCCAGCACCATTTGCACCGCAATGGCTGCGTCCACCGCGCTGCCCCCAGCGCGCAGCATGGTGTAGCCGGCCTGGGTGGCTAGCGGGTTGGCGGCGGCGACGGCAAAGTGGCGCGTGGCCCAGCCGGGCTTGGTCTGCGCGGTGCTGGCGGCTTCGGGCTGGGCAGGGGCGCTGGGCGCGGTTTGGGCTTGGGATAAAGACGCTGCACCGGCCAGCGCCAGAGCGATCAGCGCGTAAATCCAGCGGCCTGCACCTTGGCCGGTCGGGGCGTTCAAGTGGCTTTGTTGACGGGCTTCGTCACGGGCAAGCCCGTCGGGCACCGCGTGCCAAAGAGGCTGCTGCATCGTGCTTGGGTTGCGACGAGAGCCCATCATTTCTGCCGTGGTGCGCGCCCCAGCAGGTAGAACTCGGGGTTGGGCATCATGCCGGTGGCGTTGGCCACGCGGTTGGACAGGCCAAAAAACGCGGTGATGCCGGCGATGTCCCAGATGTCTTCGTCGTCAAAACCGTGGGCGTGCAGGGCCTCATAGTCGGCGTCGTTCACGGTGTGGCTCTCCAGGCAGACTTTCATGGCGAAGTCGAGCATGGCGCGCTGGCGCGGCGTGATGTCGGCCTTGCGGTAGTTGATGGCCACCTGGTCGGCTACCAGCGGCTTTTTCTCGTAAATGCGCAATATTGCGCCGTGCGCCACCACGCAATACAGGCAGTGGTTGGCCGCGCTGGTGGTGGTGATGATCATCTCGCGGTCGCCCTTGGTCAGGCTCGATTCTTCGCGCAGCATGAGCGCGTCGTGGTAGGCGAAAAACGCGCGCCACTCGGCTGGGCGGCGTGCCAGCGCCAGAAAAACGTTGGGAACAAAGCCGGATTTCTCTTGCACTTCCAAAATTTTGGTGCGCAGGTCTTCGGGCAGGGTGTTGAGGTCGGGCAGGGGAAAGCGGCTCATGGCGACTCCGAGGCAGGTTTTGATGTGGGTTGAGATCAAGTTTCATTATGCGTGTAGCCCTGTTTTTGACGCCGCCTTTGCGGCCACATAATGGTGTGTGACTTCCACGCCCCCTAGCACCGCCCCCGCCGAACCGACGCTCGCTTCCCGTGACGGTGGGGTCGATTCGCCCTACGCTTGGTTTCGTTTGATGGTGTGTTTGCTGCTGATGACCATTGGCAACGGCGGCATGTGGACGGTGCCGGTCAT
This sequence comes from Comamonas sp. lk, assembly GCA_945898115.1. Lineage (GTDB taxonomy): Bacteria > Pseudomonadota > Gammaproteobacteria > Burkholderiales > Burkholderiaceae_C > Allorhodoferax. The sequence goes on along the minus strand of CAMDHS010000297.1, from coordinate 907 downwards.
CTTGCCCGTGGTGCAGGCAGAGTTCGGCATCGGCCGTGCTGAGGCGGCTTTGCCCTACACCTTGTTGATGGTCGGGTTTGGTTTTGGTGGAATTTTGATGGGGCGCTTGGTTGACCGGTTTGGCTTGTTTCGTCCCCTGCTGGGGGCGGCGCTTGCCTTGGGGCTGGGTTTCGTGCTGGCTGGCCTGTCCACCGGAATTCTTGGCTTTGCGCTGGCCCACGGGCTTTTCATTGGCTTGCTTGGCAGCTCGATTGCCTTCGTTCCGCTGATGGCGGATACGGCGCTGTGGTTTGCTCGGCGCCGTGGCATTGCGGTGGCTATTTGCGCCAGTGGCAATTACCTCTCGGGCGCCATTTGGCCGCCCTTGATTCAGCACTTCATCGAAACCGTTGGCTGGCGCAATACGTACATTGGTGCGGGTATTTTTTGCGCTCTGAGCATGGCTGCTTTGGCGCCTTTGCTGCGTCGGCGTGCGCCGCAGCCGGTGCTAGCCGGGTCCGCCAACAGCTTGTCCGCTGCGGGTGGTCTGCCTTTTAACTTGCCGCCTAACAAGGCCACCGCCTTGCTCTGTGTGGCGGGCCTGAGTTGCTGCATTGCCATGGCCATGCCGCAGGTGCATATCGTGGCCTATTGCAGCGATCTGGGCTTTGGCGCGGCGCGCGGGGCCGAAATGCTGTCGGTGATGTTGGTTTGCGGCATCGTCAGCCGCCTGATTTCAGGCGCTATTTGCGACCGTATTGGGGGCCTGCGCACGCTGCTGCTGGGGTCGATCTTGCAAGGCACTGCGCTTTTGATGTTTCTGCCCTTCGACGGACTGGTTTCCTTGTACTTGGTATCGGCCATGTTCGGGCTGTTCCAGGGCGGCATCGTGCCGTCTTACACCATCATCGTCAGGGAGCATTTCGCC
>CAMDHS010000296.1 GCA_945898115.1 Comamonas sp. lk | reverse complement strand
GCACCGCTGGACTTTGGCTGCGCGCAGCAAAGCCCGCTGGAGGATTCCATGCCGCTGCAAACGCTGCGCATAGCCGCGTCGCTGCAGCGCTGGGTGTGTGAAAACGCCAAATCTACCCGCGCCTACCTCAAGCGCGTGGGCGAAGTGGTGCCGCTGGCAGCGCCAATTCAGGCGCAAACCTTGGTGGAGCTGCCGCGCGAGGTGCACAAAAAAGGCGACCACCAGGGCGGTTTTGATGCGCGCCCAATGCTGGCCGCCGCGCTGCAAGGCCACGATGTGGGCTTGGTCAGCGAAGCTGGAATGCCGGCCGTGGCGGATCCGGGCTCGTCGGTGGTGCGCGCGGCCCACCAATTGGGCCTTGCGGTGGTGCCGCTGGTCGGGCCCGTGTCGCTGCTCTTGGCGCTGGCGGCCAGCGGCTTAAATGGCCAAAATTTTGCTTTTGTCGGTTATGTGCCCAGCGACGCCGGCGAGCGGGCGCAGCGGGTGAAGGCGCTGGAGGCGCTGGCGATTAAAACGCAGCAAACCCAGCTGTTTATTGAAACACCCTACCGCAACCAGGCCTTGCTGGACACTTTGCTGCAAACCCTGCAGCCAGGTACACGGTTAGCAACATCAAGTGGTTTGACACTGCCCAGCGCCCGCAACCACAGCGCCGACGTAAAGACCTGGAAAGCGCGGGCTTGGGCGCTGGACAACGCCACGCCCACCGTGTTTGCAATTGGGCCTTAACCTAATCTAACGCAGCGCGGGCGCAGTGCGCAGCGCTTGGGCCATGGATTCGCCCATGGACGCACCAAAGCGTTTGACCAGGCGTTCGGCCACGTTGTCACGCCGGGTGTAGTCAATGATCTCGGGTGCTTTGACGATTTCGCGGGCCACAAAGTCCAGGTTGCCCAGTTGGTCGGCCAGGCCCATTTGCACTGCCTGGTCGCCGGTCCAGAACAGGCCACTAAAGGTATCGGGGGTTTCTTTCAGGCGGTCGCCCCGCCCAGCCTTGACGGCGGCGATGAACTGCTGGTGAATCTGGTTGAGCATGGCTTGCGCAAATTCACGCTGTTTTTCGGTCTGCGGGCTAAACGGGTCCAAAAAGCCCTTGTTTTGCCCGGCCGTCATGAGCCGGCGCTCCACGCCGAGCTTGTCCATCAGACCGGTAAAGCCAAATCCGTCCATCAACACGCCGATGCTGCCCACCACACTGGCCTTGTCCACAAAAATCTGGTCCGCAGCCACGGCAATGTAATAGGCGGCTGAAGCGCAGGTTTCTTCAACCACCACATACACGGGCTTCTTGTGCAGTGCCTTGAGACGCCGAATCTCGTCGTTGATGATGCCGGCCTGCACCGGGCTGCCGCCAGGCGAGTTGACCAGCAAGACCACAGCTTGCGCGCCTTCGTCTTCAAAAGCGCTGCGCATGGACGAAACAATCAACTCGGCATTGGTCTCACTGGTGGAAGCAATTTCACCCTTGATTTCCACCACGGCCGTGTGCGGGCGGGTGATATCGGCGTTGTGCGCACCGCCGCGGTCTACGCCCAGCCAGACCAGCGCGACCAAAAAAATCAGCCAAGCGGTACGCAAGCCGTATTTCCAGCGGCGCGCGCTACGTTGTTCTACCAGCGTGGCGTCCATCCATTTCTCGATGGCCGAGCGCTCCCAATGGGGGCGTTCGCTTCCCGACGCAGCGGTCGGGGCCGCTGGCGTTGGGGTCGCCGGCGTTGGCGTCGCAGCTTGGTCTAGGGAGGGCTCTTTTTCGTTCATATTAGAAGGCGATTGGCTGAAGTTGAGGGGCAGTATGCCAGTGGACCACGCCGCTTTGTTCACTGAGGTCGATTTTGACCAAGCCGCGTCGGCACGGACCTGACATGCAGCGCCCGGTCGCGGGCTGGTACAAGGCGCCGTGGGTGGCGCAAATGAGCCAGCGGCCGGTGGTGTCGAAAAAGCGGTTGGGCTGAAAGTCCATTTCCATGGCCACATGGGCACAGCGGTTGAGGTAGGCATGGGCCTGGCCTTCAAAACGAAGCGCAAAAGCCCAGCAGCTCTGGCCTTGGTACACCACATCAAAAGGCACGGCCAGGCCGCCATCGACCAGGGCGTCAGAACTGCACAGCGCAATGCGTTCGAATTCCGGGCTCATGGCTACCATCGTCGCTAGCAATCAGGCGTGTTCCAGCATCCACTGGTGCAGCTCGGCGGCTGAGTGCGCCACAAACAGCGGATTCAAGGCGGTAAGCGCTGGCGTGTCATGCGCGCCATAGCTCACGCCCACGGCCGCGCAACCGGCGTTGATGGCCATTTGCAGGTCGTGCGTGGTGTCGCCCACCATCAGGGTGCGCTCGGGCGATACGCCCAGCTCGGCCATTAGCTCGTGCAGCATGCGGGCGTCGGGCTTGCCCGCCGTCTCGTCGGCCGTGCGGGAGGCGTGGAACACGTCTTTGAGTGCGACATCGGAAAGCGCCTGGTTCAGGCCCCAGCGGCTTTTGCCGGTAGCCACGGTCAAAAAATGCTGGCGCTGGCGCAAATCGTCGAGCATGCCCAACACCCCTGGAAACAGGCTAATGTCGCTCTGGTGCAGCGAATAGTGGTGCTTGTAGCGCTCGCCCAGCAGGGGGTATTTTTCTTTGGGCACATCGGGCGCGGCGTGCGCCAGGGCTTGCATCAAGCCCAAACCAATGACGTAAGAGGCGTCCGCGTCGCTGGGCATGGCCCCGCCCACATCTGCCACGGCCCGCTGGATGCTGCGGGTAATGATGGCGGTGGAGTCGAACAGGGTGCCGTCCCAATCAAAGGCGATCAGGTCAAAGCGGCGCGCGCGCGCTGTGGTTTTAGTTGGGTTCATGGGTAGAAATTTTGGGGCTGCGGCTGGGCGCCTGGGGAAGAGAAGGATCTGAAACGGCAACGGTGATCGCCACGGGCGCATGCGAGCCGACGCGGGCCGCAGGCAACACATCCTGCAAAAAAGTGGCCAGCTCGGGCGGCAACGCGGCGTGCAATTCCATGCGTTGACCGGTGGCCGGGTGGTCGCACTGCAGGCGCCAGGCATGCAAGAACATGCGTTTGAGCGACTGTGGGCCAATCGCCCGGGCCAACGACTTATTGCGCTCGAAGTCGCCGTACTTGTCGTCGCCCACGATCGGCATGCCCTCGGACGCCAAATGCACCCGAATTTGGTGGGTGCGTCCGGTTTTGATGATCACTTCCAGCAGTGAATAAGGCTGCTGCGCGCCGTGCGCTGTGGTGCTGTTGACTTTGACCAGGGTCAGCGAGGGCATGCCGTCAGGGTCGTCTTTGGAAACTACTTTGACCCGGCGCTCGCCCTCGCCCATGCCCTTGCCGCCATCGGTGTCGAGCAGGTATTTGTGCAGCGGTTTGTCGAGCACCTTTTTGTTGCTCGGCCACTGGCCAATCGCCAGCGCCAGGTAGGTTTTGCCGGTTTCACGGTCCCGAAACTGCGCTTGCAGGTGTTTGAGCGC
>CAMDHS010000295.1 GCA_945898115.1 Comamonas sp. lk | reverse complement strand
GCGCCCGCGCCAGAGCGCCGCTCGGCAATGGCGCGCGCCAAGTACCAACTCGGCTCGTCCATGCGCTTTGTCGGCCAGCAAGCGGTGCAACTGCACGGCGGCATTGGCGTGACCAACGAGTACATCGTGAGCCACTACTTCAAGAAGCTCACGCAGATGGAAATGAGCTTTGGCGACAGCCTGCACCATCTGGGTGAAGTGTCTGCGCGCATGGAAGAAAAGGCAGGCGTGTTCGCCTAAAAAGCCAAGGCGGTCGTGACCGACCGCCTTTGACGCCACACTTAAGAAACTGTTGACGCCAGAAACCAAAAAACCTTTGTAAATCTTGCGATTTACAAAGGTTTTTTTGGCGGAAACGGAGGGATTCGAACCCTCGATGAGGCTCTACACCCCATACTCCCTTAGCAGGGGAGCACCTTCGGCCACTCGGTCACGTTTCCAGTGAGCGGATTATCTCACGGTTTACTGCGCGTTTTACGCTGCCACCTGGTCCAAATCGAAGGCTTTGTGCAGCGCGCGCACTGCGAGCTCCATGTACTTCTCGTCGATCACCACCGAGGTTTTGATCTCAGACGTCGAGATCATCTGAATGTTGATGCCCTCTTCGCTCAGCACTCCAAACATTTTGCTGGCAATGCCCACGTGGCTGCGCATGCCGATGCCCACGATGGACACCTTGCAGATCTTGGTATCGCCCACCACGTCTTGCGCGCCGAGGCTTGGCAGCACGTTGGTACGGAGCAAGTCCATGGCCTTGGCGAAGTCGCCACGGTTGACTGTGAAACTGAAGTCGGTCTTGCCGTCTTTGCTCAGGTTCTGGATGATCACATCCACGTCGATATTGGCCTGGGCAATGGCGCCCAAAATTTGGTAGGCGATGCCGGGGCGGTCGGGCACGCCCAGAACCGAAATTTTGGCCTCGTCGCGGTTGAATGCAATGCCTGATACGACGGCTTGTTCCATGTGTTCGTCTTCCTCAAAAGTAATCAATGTGCCCGACTTGGATTCGACCGCGATGTCAATGTCCCAAGGCGTAAAGCTGCTGAGCACGCGCAAGGGCACGCGGTATTTGCCGGCAAATTCGACCGAGCGGATTTGCAGCACTTTGGAGCCCATGGACGCCATTTCCAGCATCTCTTCAAAACTTACCGTATGCAGGCGACGCGCTTCGGGCACCACGCGCGGGTCGGTGGTGTAGACGCCGTCCACGTCGGTGTAAATCAGGCACTCTTGCGCCTTCATGGCCGCAGCCACGGCCACAGCCGAAGTGTCGGAGCCGCCGCGCCCCAGGGTGGTGATGTTGCCCAAAGCGTCCGCGCCCTGGAAACCGGTCACGATGACCACTTTGCCAGCGTCCAGATCGGCGCGCACTTTGGTGTCGTCAATCGATTCGATGCGGGCTTTGGTGTGGGCGCTGTTGGTGCGAATGGGCACTTGCCAGCCGGCGTAGCTCACCGATTGCAGGCCTTCGGCTTGCAGCGCAATGGCCAACAAAGCGCTTGAAGCCTGCTCGCCGGTGGACGCCAGCATGTCGAGTTCGCGCTCGTAGTCGGCGGTTTGCTTTTCGGGGGCGAGTTCTTTGGCCAAGCCGAGTAAGCGGTTGGTCTCGCCGCTCATGGCCGAGGGGACGACCACCATTTGGTGACCTGCGCGGGCCCATTTGGCAACCCGCTTGGCGACGTTGCGGATGCGATCGGTGGACCCCATGGAGGTGCCGCCGTATTTGTGAACAATTAATGCCATTGACTGTGGTTTTTATGAGGGCTAAACGGTGAAATTGTACCAAGCCAACACCGCCTTGCTGCGCCGCACAAAACCGTGGCCCACCTTGATTTGAATCTGGTGGCCGCGCGTGGTGCAGGCGGCAACTTGCCCCATCAGCTCTTGCAGTTGCGCGCTGCTGGCCTGGCTGGCGCAGTAATGCGACAACCAATGCCGCAATACATTGGCCAGGCGGGCCTGGCTCAGCGCCTGCAGTCGCTTGATTTGTGGCGCCTGGCCGGCTTCGTCACACACCAGCAGCCAATCAGCGGCGGCCAACTCGGTCAGCAGGCTTTGTGCCTGCGCGGCATGTGCCGCGCTGCGCGGCAGAGTTTGGGCGTAATGCGGAAACACCTCACGCAAAGCCGGCATCAAGCGGGCGCGGATGCGGTTGCGCAAAAACGCTTCGTCGGTGTTGCTTGGGTCTTCTACAAAAGTCTCGTCACACGCAGCCAGCCATAGACGAATATCGGCGCCGGGCACAGCCAGCAAGGGCCGGTAAAAGTCCACGCCGTGGCGAAGCCAGTGCGCAGGCATGGCGCTCAAGCCCGCCACACCGGCGCCGCGACCCAACGCCAGCAGCAAGGTTTCCACCTGGTCGTCCGCGTGCTGGGCCAGGGCGACCGATACCGGTTGCCCGCAGGCCTCTTGCGCTGCTGCAACGCGGTCGAGCGCAGCATAGCGCGCAATGCGGGCGGCGTCTTCGGGGCTTTGTCCGGGTTTGGCATGGGCGTCCACGCTCTCAACTGCCAAGGGCACCTCCAGACGCGCGCACAGCGCCACACAGTGCGCTTCAAATGCGACCGCAGCCGCTTGCAAACCATGGTTGACATGCACCGCCAGCACCTGGCCCGGCCATTTCTGCGCGCAGGCAATCAAAAGTGCGGTGGAATCGGCGCCGCCGCTCAGTGCGACTGCCATTGGCAGTGGCGGCGCAAAGCGCTGAAGGGCTGCGTCAAAAGACGCCGTCATGGCATAAAAGCCGCTATTTGGCGTTGGCCTTGGTGTCGGTGAAGCGGCCGTAGCTTTGCAACCGGTCGTAACGGCGGTCCAGCAGTTCTTTGACCTTGAGGTCGCTGACCTGGCGGTAGGCGTCGCCCAGGGCGCGCTTTAAAAAGACCGCTGCCTGCTTGTAGTCCCGGTGTGCGCCGCCCACGGGCTCGCTCACAATTTTGTCCACCAGGCCCAGTGCCTTGAGACGCAAGGCGGTAATGCCCAGCGCATCGGCTGCTTCTTGCGCCTTGTCTGAGGTTTTCCACAGAATAGACGCGCAGCCTTCGGGGCTGATGACTGAGTAGATGGCGTATTGCAGCATGACCACCTGGTCGGCGACTGAGATGGCCAGCGCGCCGCCCGAGCCGCCTTCACCGATGATGGTGGTGATGATGGGCACTTCGAGCTGCGCCATCTCAAAAATATTGCGGCCAATGGCCTCGGACTGGCCGCGCTCTTCGGCGTCGATGCCCGGGTAGGCGCCGGGCGTGTCCACAAAGGTAAACACCGGCAGGCCAAATTTTTCGGCCAGCTTCATCAGGCGCAGCGCCTTGCGGTAGCCCTCGGGCTTGCTCATGCCAAAGTTGCGCAAACCGCGCTCTTTGGTGTCGCGGCCTTTTTGCTGCCCCAGCACCATGCAGGGCGCACCATTAAAACGGGCCAAGCCGCCCACGATGCTCAGGTCGTCGGCAAAGTGGCGGTCGCCATGCAACTCGACAAAATGGGTGAATATCTCGCTGATGTAGTCCAGCGTATAGGGCCGCTC
>CAMDHS010000294.1 GCA_945898115.1 Comamonas sp. lk | reverse complement strand
TCCAAGTTGGCGGAAAGTGTCAAGCCAGCAGCGGTCTCGGTAGCCTTGACGCCAAAACGGCTGGTTTCCCATCCGTTCAGTCCAACTTTAGTGCCATCCGCAGAGGTGTTGGACGCACCCAAATCCACCTTGCCGTAAACGGTCACTTGAGCAGAAGCGGCGCCCATGGCTGCGATGGCAGCGATTGCGATGAGAGTTTTTTTCATTTTTAATTCCTACGATGAAAGTTAGTAAAGTAAACCAGCCCAAGGCGCCTTTGAAGAGGTTCCGAGAGCCGGTTTGTTCGAAGCGAACAAGGTATGCCGACCGAAGTCGGCTGTTGGTTTAGAACGAGTGGAAGACGCCTACGGCAAAGCCTGTGGAGGACGGAGTGGCAGCAGTGGCTGCCAACGAGGTGCCTGCAGCGCCGCCAGCCAGACCGGCGCTGTAGAACTTGCCTGCCTCATTTGTCACGCTGCTGTAGGTGCTGTACAGCTTGGTCCGCTTGGACATTGCATATTCCAGGCCCAAACCAAACAAAGTCCCTTTGTTGTCCACTGCACCGGCCGCGCCCGTGTTTTGCGCTGACGCGATGTACGATGCTTTGTAGTTGATGGCGCCAACAGGAACGATCACACCGATGAGGTTGGAGGTGTTTGTGGCGGTGGAAGTCAGGCCCACCAACTCTTCACGCACGTTGGTGAACACTGCTTTTGCCATGCCGAAGTCGTAAGAAGCCGACAGGGCCGATTGGGTGTAGTCACCGTTTTGTGCAAGAGTTGCTGCAGTCACCGCACCAGTAGTAATGCTCGCAGTCGTATCCGTTTTTGCCTTCGCCGTACCTTGGGTCTTTTGTTGTCCCATCGAAACAAACAGCGGACCGCCGGTGTAGCCTACTTGCGCAGAATAGCCATTGCCATCATTTGAATTGCTGGCGCTGCTGGCGTTCTCACCATAGAAGGCTTGCAAGCGCAACACTGCGCCACCCATGCTGGGCGATGCGTAGCCAATCATGTTGGACGCACCTGAGGTCGTTGCCAAGCCGTTACGGGCTGCCAAGTTCAGGGTCATGGCCGAAGAATCAGCAGGGCCATTGGTGCCAAATGGATCCACCGAGCCAACAGCGTGCAAGAAGGTGTTGGTGTAGTCGCGTCCAAGGCGGACTTCACCAAAACTGCCGTTCAGGCCGACGTAGGCGTAGCGCTGGAAAACCAGACCTTGCGTGCCACCGACGGAAGTCAAAGAGCCTGCACCGCCGCTGGCGGCTTGGTTGGTGGTGTTGGAAGCCTTGCCGTTACCGGTGTCGTTGGCCAAACCGCCTTCAAGTTTGAAGATGGCGTTGATGCCGCCACTCAAACTTTCCGTGCCCATAAAGCCGAGCTTGCTGGAGCCGAGCTGGGAATTACCCAGGCCGGTTTTGCTGGTGCCTTCAGAGCTGTACTGAGTCAAAGCCGCGTCTACGGTGCCGTAAATCGAAACTTGAGCTGATGCGCCGCTAACAGCTGCGACAGCAGCCAATGCAAAACAGTACAATCATTATTTTTTAAGATAAATTTGTTTTATTCACCAATGAAAACCATGTTAATCATTAAAAAACAATGCAAATTCATGTTGGTAATTAACGGGTCTACAACTTTTATCCCCCAAATGGGGGATCGGTTAGGCCGACGAAACCACTTTTTGTGCTTGCTGCGCCGGGGCTACAAAGGGGTGGTGGGGGCTTTTGGGGCCGTTTGGTCTTGGACTTGGGTGTGCTGGTTTGGGCGGCGACCGGGCTCTACAACTTTGGGGTTTGGGCGTGATGCAGGTCCTTGATTTACCCCGCACGGCCGCCAATGACGACGTGGGCGCCGCAAAACGTGAGCGCACGGTGCCCATTCCCGCCACGATTACCCGCGTGCCGGGCTATCCGGACAAGCTGTGCGTCTACAAAATGGAGGCCAGCAAGTTTTGGCAAGTTCGCTGCTGGATTGCTGGGCGCACCTACCGGCGCAGCACCAAAACCCAGAGCCTGCGCCAAGCGCAGAGCTTTGCGCGCACGGTGTACGAAGCCTGGCTGGCCGAAAACTACCAATCCACCCCCGACGCTGCGGGCGCCACCCCGCCCAAGGCGCCCAAGGCGGTGCATCCGGGCAAGGTGGTGACTTTTGGCGCCCTGGCTACGCAGATGTTTGCTAACGAAGAGGCCCGCGTGGGCCGGGGCGAATGGACGGTGGGCAGCCTGCAGGTGCTGCGCAACCGGCTCGATTCCTTCATCTTGCCGCGCTGGGCCAGCGCCTCGCCCTCAGAGGTGAGCTACCAAAGCCTGCTGGACTTCATCAACTTCATGAGCGACCAGCATTCCACCATCACCATCAGCCAGTACCTGGTGGCGGTGCGCAAGGTGCTGCGCCACGCCGTGGCCTCGGGCCAGCTCGAAGCGCTGCCTGATTTTCCAAAGGTGAAGGTGATTACCAAGTCGCGCGGGGCGTTTACGCCCACCGAATACCGGCGCATCATCCGCAAGGCGCGCAGCCTGTGCGGCGTGCGCCACCCCGAGAGCGGGGCTGAGATCCGCATCAAGTACAAGGTGCGGCTCAAAGAACAGATCATGCCGCCCGACCTGGGCTGGGCCATTGGATTTATGGTGCACGGATTTATCCGCCCCAGCGACCTCAAAACCCTCAAGCACAAGCACGTCGAGGTGGTGCGCGGCGACAACACCTACCTGCGCCTGACCCTGCCCGAGACCAAAAGCCACGGCAAACCCATCGTCACGCTCTACTCAGCCGTGCGCATTTACGAGCAAATTGTCAAAAACAACACCCGGCGTGGCCTGGCCAAGCCCGACGACTATCTGTTCATGCCCCAGCTGCGGGACCGCCATTACATGCTGGCGGTGCTGAGTTTTCACCTCAATTGGGTGCTGGGCGTGACCGAACTGAAGCAAGGCGCCCACGGCCAGCCGCGCAGCATGTACAGCTTTCGCCACTCGGCCATCACCTTCCGCCTGCTTTATGGCCAAGGTATTGACCTGCTCACCCTGGCGCGCAACGCCCGCACCAGCGTAGACGTCATCAACACCTACTACGCCAGCACGGTGACCGGCGAGCAAAACATCGCCTTGCTGCAAAGCCGACGCACGCGCAAGGCCAAGGCGTAATTTTTATTGGCACTGGCGAGTGATTGCGGTAAATTCGGCCCATGGCAACCATCACATTTGACTCGCTGCGCATTTCGGACAAGCTCAAAACGGCCGGCTTTACGGCCGAACAGGCTGAGGCGGTGGTGCGCGTGATCGTGGAAACCCAGGATGAGCTCGTAACACGCAACGACTTAGACGCCGCACTGTCGCCACTGCGCACCGACCTGGCCGTTATCAAAGCAGAGATGACCCAGCTCAAGTGGCTGCAGGGCTTGGTGATCGGCGGCATCGTGGCCATTTTGGTCAAGGTGCTGGGCCACTAAGCCCCGCTCTTATATAGAGCGCTCTTTGCGAGCGCCCGTCTTAGACCCGCTGCGCCACCGTCGTCATCACCTTGGCGGCGGCGCGCATCAGGGC
>CAMDHS010000293.1 GCA_945898115.1 Comamonas sp. lk | reverse complement strand
AGCGCACAAAGTGGATCATCCAGCCGATAAACGGCAGCGGCACCAGCGTGATGAGCGCCAGGTAGGGATTCATCGAGAAAAGGATGACGGCGGTCATGACGATCATCACCACGTCGCTGGCAAAGTCGGTCAGGTGCAAGGACAAATACACCGCAATGCGGTCGCTCTCGCTGCCCACGCGCGAGAGCAAATCGCCCGTGCGTTTGCCTCCAAAGTATTCGAGCGACAAGCGCAGCAGGTGCTCGTAAGTGGTGGTGCGCAGATCAGCGGCAATGCGCTCAGACGCCAGCGCCAAGATATAGGTCTTGGCCCAACTCAAGCCCCAGGCCAAGAGGCCCGAACCCAGCAGGCCCGACAAATACCAGGCCACGGTGCTCATGGGAATTTGCTGGCCGTTCTGGTAGGGGATCAACACCTCGTCCACCAGCGGAATAGTCAGGTAGGGCGGCACCTGGCTGGCAGCGGTGCCCAGCAGCATGAGCACAAAACCGAGCAACAACTGGCCCCGGTAGGGCTGGGCAAAGCGCCACAGGCGCAGCAGCGTCCAGGTGGACGGGGGCGTGTGGACCACTTTGGTGCACACCGGGCATTCTTCTTGGTCGGGCTCAAGCGGCGCCTTGCAACTCGGGCACACCGCCTGCGCGGCTGGCGCCACGGGTTGGCCGCTCACAGAGCTGTTTTGCTGGGCCATGAACTGGTCTACCAAACGCAGGGCCTGCAGGTTTTGGCCCAGGGTAAAGCGCCAGCGCTGCAGCAATCCGTGGGCATCCAGCAGTTCCAGGTGGCCCACGCCGGCATGGTCGTGGTGGCCCAGGGTCAGGTCGGCGCGGTAGGGCCAGTCTTGGCTTGAGCCGCCTTGGCCCAGGCTGATCAGGCGCTCATTGGTGGCCAAAACCACCGAGGGCACAAAGTGCAGGCGCTCGTCCAGGTCAACCTCCAGGCAGGCACACACGTTCTCTTGGGGTTGCAGGTGCGATTGGATCGCCCCGCGCCATGCGGCTGGAACTTCCCCAGCGGGCGCTGGCGCCGCAGATACTTCAAAGGTCATGTAGTTGAATCACTATTTATTAAGAACCGACCCGCTTCAGGCGGCAATTCGGCATGGCGCGCAAGCCGCGCAACACCCCCACTATGCCTGAGACGGCCACCCCGCAATGCCAGGGCGCGGCCTTGAGCGAGAATACACAACGCACCATGAACCCCAACGGTGGACGCAAAACCCACCCCATTCCATGACGAGCCAGAAAAAAATAGACATATTGCGGGTGAACTACCTGCGCGGGCCCAATATCTGGACCTACCGACCGGTCATTGAAGCCTGGGTGGACATTGGGGAGCTAGAAGATTTTCCGTCCAATACCCTGCCCGGCTTTGTGGAGCGTCTCACCGCCTGGCTGCCCAGCCTGATTGAACACGAATGCAGCCCCGGCGTGCGCGGCGGCTTTTTGCAGCGCCTGGACGAAGGCACCTGGGCGGCCCATATTCTGGAACATGTCTGCCTGGAGTTGCAAAACCTCTCGGGTATGCGCACCGGTTTTGGCAAAGCGCGCCAGACCTCCAAGCGCGGCGTCTACAAAGTGGCTTTTCGTACCCGCCAAGAACAAGTGGGCCGCGCCGCACTGGAAACCGGGCGTGATTTGCTGCTGGCCGCCATCAACAACACTGCGTTTGACCTGGCTGGGGCAATAGCCGCGCTCAGCGACATGGTCGATTCGCTGTGCCTGGGGCCCAGCACCGCCCACATCGTGGACGCGGCCACTGCGCGCGGCATTCCGCATATCCGCCTGACCGAAGGCAATTTGGTGCAACTGGGCTACGGCATGGCGCAGCGCCGCATTTGGACCGCAGAGACCGACCAGACATCGGCCATTGCCGAAGAAATAGCCAGCGACAAAGACCTGACCAAATCCCTGCTGCAAGCCTGTGGCGTGCCAGTGCCCGAGGGCGAACTTGTGCGCAGCGCCGAAGCCGCCTGGGAGGCCGCTCAAAGCGTGGGCCTGCCGGTGGTGCTCAAGCCTTACGACGGCAACCACGGGCGCGGCGTATCGCTCAACTTGACGGAGCAAGCCGAGGTAGAAGCGGCTTACCACCTGGCGCACCGCAAGGGCGGGGGCAGCGTGATCGTCGAAAAGTTCATCCCCGGCGACGAACACCGCCTGCTGGTGGTGGGCAAAAAAGTGGTGGCCGCAGCGCGCGGCGACGTGCTGTACGTGCAGGGCGACGGCGTGTCCACCATCGACCACCTGGCCCAACTGCAAATCAACTCCGACCCACGTCGGGGCCGGGGCGAGGACTTTCCGCTCAATGTGGTGACCCCCAGCGAAAGCGCCGAAGTCATTCTGGAACTCGAGCGCGTGGGGCTAAACGCCCAATCGGTGCCCGCCAAAGACCAACGCGTGCTGATCCAGCGCAACGGCAACGTGGCGCTGGACGTCACCGCTCTGGTGCACCCGACGGTGACCGCCGCCGCCGCCCTGGCCGCGCGCGTGGTGGGCCTGGACATTGCCGGTGTAGACATGGTGCTGCAAGACTGCGCCCTGCCCCTGAGCAGCCAGCGCGCCTGCGTGATTGAGGTCAACGCCAGCCCCGGCCTGCTCTCGCACATCAAACCGGCCAACGGCGAAGGCCAGCCGGTGGGCAAAGCCATCATGGCGCATTTGTTTGCACCCAAGATGGACGGGCGCATCCCCATCGTGGGCATTACCGGCTCGCACCACACGGGCCGCATTGCGCGACTGGTGGCCTGGTTGGTGCACATCAGTGGCAAGCACGTGGGCCTGGCCTGCAGCGAAGGCCTGTACTTGGATGGGCGCAGGGTGGACGCGCGCGACAGCACGCACTGGGACGCCGGCCAGCGCATTTTGATCAACCGCTCGGTGCAAGCCGCCGTGTTTGAGAACCCCAGCGCCACCATCCTGGGTCAGGGCCTGGCCTATGACAAATGCGATGTGGGCGTGGTGACCGACGTGACTTGGCTGCCTGCCCTGAGCGACTTTGACATCCTGGACGCCGAGCAAACCTACAAGGTAGCGCGCACCCAGGTGGATGTGGTGCTGCCCAGTGGCACAGCGGTGCTCAATGCCGCTGACGCGCAGTCGCTTGAATTGGCCGAGCTGTGCGACGGCAAGGTAATTTTCTATGGTCTGTCATCCGAGCACCCGACCCTGGAGCAGCAGCGCGGCGCCGGTGAGCGCACCGTTTTCTTGCGCGAGGGCACGATCGTGCTGGCGCAAGGCAGCAATGAGATTTCCTTGCTGCGCCTGACCAGTCTCAAACCCACCAAGGCCGCCCAGCCCGAAATGGTGATGGCCGCCGTGGCTGCGGCCTGGGCGCTGAACATTCCGCCCGAACTCATAGGCGCAGGACTGCGCACCTTCGAGTCCAACCCGCAAAAAACGCCGTATTGATCCGCGCCGTATTGATCAAATCCTTATCCATACGCCCACCGAGCACCCACACCAAATACGCCATGGAAGTAACCCGCCTTCGCGCACTGCGCGGCCCCAATCTCTGGAGCCACCAC
>CAMDHS010000292.1 GCA_945898115.1 Comamonas sp. lk | reverse complement strand
ATCGGCGACAATCCGTGCATGTCTGAAAACACCCCCTCTTTACCCAAATCCGATAAAAATCTCGTCTGGCTCGATTGCGAGATGACCGGTTTGAGCCCGATGCAAGACCGCCTCATCGAAATCGCTGTGGTCGTGACCGGCCCGAACCTTGAAAACCGCACCGAAGGGCCAGTATTCGTGATCCACCAGTCCGACGCGCAGCTCGACAAAATGGACGCCTGGAACAAGGGCACGCACGGCAAAAGCGGCCTGATTGACAAGGTGCGCGCATCCACCACCACCGAAGAGCAGGCTCAAACCGAGCTGCTCGCGTTTTTGGCGCGCTTCCTGCCGACGGGCGCCTCGCCCATGTGCGGCAACACCATTGGCCAAGACCGGCGCTTCCTTGTGGAATACATGCCCAAGCTCGAAGCCTTTTTCCACTACCGCAACCTTGATGTGAGCACGCTAAAAGAGCTGAGCCGGCGATGGCGGCCCGAGGTGTACGCGTCTTTCAAGAAGCAGCAGCGCCACACGGCGCTGGCCGATGTGCACGAGTCGATTGACGAACTTGAGCACTATCGCACCCACTTTTTGAAGCTGTGAAATTCTCATTTGTCACAGAAATTAGGTAATAACCCGAATACGTGCCATAATTCAAGGCTTCGCTGGAATGACGTTTGGGTGCGTACAGCGATTTTGTACATCTCCCTTCATTCACCGGGCCCCACGACATGGGCCCCCAGCGCTGATTGAACTCTTTTCAGAGTCAGAGCAGGTTCCGTTTGATGGTTGATGTTTTTTAACCATTGACGGAACGCCCACCTACCGGGTGGCGTTCGCGTGTGAGAAAAAAATGACTGATACTTTTGAAGTAACGGGCGAATTCGCGCCTGTTGAAAACCTTTCCATCGAATCCACTGACGTGGAAATGGCGTCTGCAGAGGTCGTTGAGGAGGCGGTGCAAGAGCCCGAATTGCCCAACGGCTTTATCGAACTCGCCCTGGCCCCTGAGCTGGTGCAGGCTTGTAAAGACCTGGGTTACACCCAGCCCACCCCTGTGCAAATGAAGGTGATTCCGCTGGCCTTGCCAACGGCTGCCGCCAGCGCAAAAAACGCCACCTACATTGACTTAATGGTATCTAGCCAGACCGGAAGCGGCAAGACCGCAGCCTTCTTGTTGCCGGTCTTGCACACCTTGCTCAAGCAAGCCGCCGACGCCGAAGAAGCCGAACGCTTGGAATACGAGCAAGCCGTGGCCGACGCCGCTGCCAAAGGCGAAGCCGCCCCCAAGCGCTCCAAGCGCAAAGACCCGACCAACCCCCGCAACTTCAAGGCACCTACGCCCGGCGCCCTGATCGTTTGCCCCACGCGCGAACTCGCGCAGCAAGTCGCGCACGACGCGATTGACCTGGTGCAGCATTGCCGTGGCCTGCGCGTTGCCAACATCGTGGGTGGCATGCCTTACCAACTGCAAATCGCCAAGCTGCAAAACGCCAATCTGGTGGTTGCAACCCCCGGCCGTTTGCTGGACTTGCAGCGTTCGATGCAGATCAAGCTCGACCAAGTGCAGTTTTTGGTGGTGGACGAAGCCGACCGCATGCTGGACCTGGGTTTCTCGGACGATTTGGCCGAGATCAACCAACTCACGATTGACCGCAAGCAGACCATGATGTTCAGCGCCACGTTTGCGCCGCGCATTCAGCAGCTCGCTGCCCGCGTGATGCGCGAACCCCAGCGCATCACCATCGACAGCCCGCAAGAAAAGCACGCCAACATCAAGCAAGTGCTGTTTTGGGCCGACAACGCCCAGCACAAACGCAAGCTGCTGGACCACTGGCTGCGTGACACCGGTATCAACCAAGCCATCGTTTTTGCCAGCACGCAAATCGAGTGCGACGGTTTGGCCAACGACTTGCAACAAGACGGCTTTGACGCCATGGCCTTGCATGGCGCCCTAAGCCAGGGTCTGCGCAACCGCCGCCTGATGGCCCTGCGCCAAGGCCATGTGCAAATTTTGGTCGCCACCGACGTGGCTGCGCGCGGTATTGACGTGCCCACCATTACCCACGTGTTTAACTTCGGATTGCCGATGAAGGCCGAGGATTACACCCACCGCATTGGCCGCACGGGCCGCGCCGGGCGCGATGGCTTGGCAATTACCTTTGCCGAAATGCGCGACCGCCGCAAGATTTTTGACATCGAAGCCTATACCCGCCAGCCCATCAAGGCCGAAGTGGTGCCTGGCCTGGAGCCGCAGCAACGCATGCCCGAATCGCGCCCCAGCGCCGGTTTTGGTGGACGCAATGGCGGCGGCGACCGCGATCGCAAATTCAGCAGCGGCCCGCGTGAAGGCGGCTTTGGTGGCAACCGCGGTGGCTTTGCCGACCGTGCGCCTGCCGGTGGCAACCGTGATTTCGGCGGAAATTCGCGCGACTTCAGCGGCGCGGCACGCGAAGGTTTTAGCTACGAGCGCAAGGGCGGTTTCAACGACCGTTTCAACTCGGGCCACAACCCTGGTCACAACCCAGGCAACGCAGCGCCGCGTGGCAACTTCCCACCCCGTGGTGACTTTGCCCCGCGCGGTGATTTCGCCCCCCGAGGTGACTTTGCGCCTCGCAACGACGCACCCCGTGCAGATTTCGCCCCCCGTGGTGATTTCGGCGCGCCGCGCGGCGACTTTGCAGCCCGCAAGCCTGCTTTTGGCAAGCCCACCGGCTTTGCCAAACCCGGCAACGGCGGCAAGGTGTTTGTGCCCCGTGACGCCAAAAAGCGTCCCACGCGCAACGCAGACTAATCCCGCGCGAGCGGGTTGCTAGTTCAGGCCATGCCGTTGCGGCGGGCCAGTTCTACAAACAAAGCGGCCTGATCCAAACCGGACAGGCCGTTTTTGTTTGCGTCAGCGTAAAGCTGCTCCAGCAGGCTGGTAACCGGCGCGTCAAAGCCGAGTTCGCCCGCCGTGGCCATGGCGTTGCGCATGTCTTTGAGTTGCACGCTCATGCGCCCGCGCGGAGCAAAGTCGCGATCCACCATGCGCTGGCCGTGGACTTGCAAAATGCGGCTGTCGGCAAAGCCGCCGGTAATCGCCTCTTTGACCTTGGCCATGTCGGCCCCGCCTTTGTCGCACAGCAGCAGTGCCTCAGCCACCGCGCCTATGGTGATGCCCACAATCATTTGGTTGGCCAGCTTGGCCAGTTGGCCGCAGCCGTGCGGCCCGACCAGCGTGGCGCGTCCCAAGTGCGCCAGTGCCTCCATGGCTTCTTCCAAATCGCTTTGCGCGCCACCGGCCATGATGGCCAGCGTGCCTTGTTCGGCACCCAGGGTGCCGCCGGATACCGGCGCGTCCAGGTAGCGCACGCCCACCGCCTGCATGGCCTGCGCGTGGGCGCGGGCTTGCGCGGGCGCAATCGACGACATATCCACCACCAAGCTACCCCGGCGCAGGGCAGCCAGGTTGTGCGGATCGAGCAGCACGGCCTCGACCACGTCGCCATCTTCGAGCATGGTGATGGTCAGGTCGGCTTGCGCAATAGCCTGCGCGGCGCTGGCGTGGGCTATGGCGCCCAGGTCAA
>CAMDHS010000291.1 GCA_945898115.1 Comamonas sp. lk | reverse complement strand
GAAGACGCTGTCTTTGTCCTGGCGCTACTTGTGGGCCCGCCCTTTGGCGGCTCTGCTCAATGTGCTGCTGCTGGGCCTGGGCCTGGCGTCCATCACGTTTTTGCTGCTGGTGGCGCACCAGGTAGAGCGCGCTTTTGACCGCGATCTGGCGGGCATCGACGTGGTGGTGGGCGCCAAGGGCAGCCCCATGCAGCTCATCCTGTCTGGCGTCCTGCACCTGGATGTGCCGCCCGGAAACGTGCCCCTGGCCGCCGTCAACGCCCTGCAAAAAAATCCGCTGGTGGCCGAGGTGATTCCCATCAGCCTGGGCGACAACTTTCAGGCCTACCGCATCGTGGGCTCATCGCTGGCTTACCCCGCGCACTATGGCGCGGTTTTGGCCCAGGGGCGTTTGTGGAGCGCGCCCATGGAAGTGGTGCTGGGCGCCACTGTGGCCCGCAAGCTGGGTTTGCGTTTGGGGGACAGCTTTGTTGGCTCGCACGGCTTGGGCGCGGGCGGCCACGCGCATGGCGACAGCGCGTACACGGTGGTGGGCGTGCTGGCCGCCACCGCCAGCGTGCTCGACCGCCTGATCCTGACCGACACCGCCTCGGTCTGGAAAGTGCACGAAGACTATTCCGCCGCCGACGATGAAGACCGCAAGGCCATGGAAGAAGAACGCGAAGTGACCATGGCGCTGGTGCGCTACAAAAGCCCCTTGGCGGCCATGAGTTTCCCGCGCTGGGTCAACACCAGCACCGAAATGCAGGCCGCCGCCCCGGCCCTGGAGGTGACGCGTTTGCTGCACATGCTGGGCCTGGGCACCGACGTGCTGCGCGCCTTTGCCGGCATGCTTTTGCTTACAGCAGGCCTGAGCGTTTTTATCGCGCTGTGGAACGCCGTGCGCGAGCGCCGGGGCGACCTGGCCTTGCTGCGCATGTTGGGCGCGCCACCGGCTCGCATTGCCGCGCTGCTGCTGACCGAGGCGCTGTGGCTGGGCCTGATGGCGGCGCTGCTGGGGCTGGCGTTGGGCCAGTGCTTTGTGCTTGCCTTGGGCTGGATGCTGGGGCTGGATCAATCTCTGCTGCTGGCCGGGGCGCTGTGGCCCGCCGAGCTGCTATGGGTGCCCGGTCTGGCGCTGGGGGTGTCATTGGGTGCGGCCTTGTTGCCCGCGCTTGGGGCTTATCGTTCAGATGTTCTTCAATTACTTCAATCAAGGTGAAACCATGAAAAAATACGCACTGCTTCTTTGCACTTTGGCCCTGTCGGCCGGCTTTGCCTGGGCCGCTGAAAGCCACGGCGACAAGGAGCGCAAAGAAGACATCGCCCGCCACCGCGCCATGGCCGCAGCCCACGAAGGTGCGGCCAAGTGCCTGGAGGCAGGCAAAAAAGAGGACGTCTGCGAACAAGAGCTGCGCACCGCCTGCAAAGGCCTGGCGATCGGCAAGTTTTGCGGCATGAAGCACCAACATTGACCAGCAAAGGATGAATATGCATTTGCGTTTTACCCCCCAGGCCACAAGCCCAGGCGCGTCGGCATCGCGCGCTCTGGCGGCGTCTGTGCTGGCCTTGGCCATGGGTTTAGTTCTGGCCGTGCCCACGCTGGCCGTGGCGCAACTAAGTTCACCCTTGGGCGAAGGCGCGGTGGCTGCGCCCCAGGCTGGCAGCGGCGCGGGCGTGCACAGCCCCAACAGCCCGTTTGCACCCTTGACCGAGCGCAGTGACGTGCTGCCTTGGTCGCTTTTGACAGCCGTCAAAACCAAGACCGAAAAAAACCGCATCCTGCCGGTGTTTGGCCCGAACCTGATGGCCCTGAACCAAAAAAGCCAGCGCGTACAGGGTTTCATGATGCCGCTCGATCCGGGCGAAAAGCAAAAACACTTTTTGATCAGCTCGGTGCCCCTGAGCTGTTCGTTTTGCCTGCCCGGCGGGCCCGAGAGCCTGGTCGAGGTGCGCACCAAGACCGCCGTCAAATATTCGCTAGAACCGGTGGTGGTGGAAGGCAAGTTTTCTGTGCTGGCCGACGACCCCTACGGCATGTACTACCGCATGTCAGACGCGGTAGCCGTCAAATAAGCGGCAACGGCCGGGTTTAGGGCGCCAGGCGTTCGCGCACCCATTGCTGGGTGGCGTCTTGGCGGTAGCGCAAGCGGTCGTGCAAGCGGCTTTTGCGCCCTTGCCAAAACTGCCAGTTGTCGGGCTTTAGCCGGTAGCCGCCCCAGTGCGGCGGGCGCGGCGGGTTCAGCATAAATTGCGCTGCGTATTTGGCGGCGTTGGCTACCAGCACGCCGCGCCCGCTGATCACCTCGCTTTGCGGCGACGCCCAGGCGCCTATGCGCGAATCCAGCGGTCGGCTGTGGAAATAGGCGTCGGCCTCGGCGTCGCTCACTTTCTCGACAAGGCCTTCAATGCGCACCACGCGCTCCAGCTCCACCCAATGAAACTGCAGCGCCGCAAACGGGTTGGCCGCAAGTTCTTGGCCCTTGCGGCTGGCGAAATTGGTGTACCAAACAATGCCCTGGGCGTCATAGCCCTTGATCAGCACCACCCGGGTTGAAGGCCGCAAATCGCAGCCCACGGTGGCCAGCGTCATGGCGTTGGGCTCGGGCACCTCGCTGGCAATGGCCTCGGTCAGCCACTGGTGAAACTGGTCCAGCGGGTCGCCATGTGAGGCGTCTTCATTGAGCTCGGCGCGCTCGTAGCTTTTGCGGATATCGGCGATAGAGGTCATACAGTTATTCTACAAAACGGTTTCTTTTCAAGGGCGTGCGGCTTTTAAGCCGGTAATTTGGTAACCAATATGTAACCTCCCTCAAGGCACGCAGCCAAAGCCCCGGTTACCATGCGGCTTGTAATTTTGTTACCAAATCCTATGAAACTCCACGCCGTTGTTGACGCCGTCACCCGCCGAATCACCCAGCGCAGCGCTGTTGCGCGCAGCGCCTATCTGGCCCAGGTTAATGCCATGGCGCAGCGCCCGCCCGGCGCCCAGCGCATGGGTTGCGCCAATGTGGCCCACGCCTTTGCCGCCATGGAACCAGCCGACAAGCGCCGCGCCAGCGCCCTCGATAAATTCCAGCCCGTCACCCAGCGCGCCCCCAATATCGGCATCATCAACGCCTACAACGACTTGCTGTCGGCCCACGCGCCGCTGCAGCATTACCCCGACGTCATCAAAGACGAGGCGCGCAAGTGGGGCGCCACCGCCCAGGTGGCCGGTGGCGTGCCCGCCATGTGCGACGGCGTGACCCAAGGCACGCCCGGCATGGAACTGAGCTTGTTTTCGCGCGACGCTATTGCCATGGCCACGGCCGTGTCGCTCAGCCACGACATGTTTGACTGCGCGCTGATGCTCGGCGTGTGCGACAAGATCGTGCCCGGCTTGCTGATTGGCGCCCTGCATTTTGGCCACCTGCCCACGGTGTTTGTGCCCGCAGGCCCCATGACTTCGGGCCTGCCCAACAATGAAAAAGCCAAAGTGCGCGAGCAAGCCGCCCAAGGGCTGGTGGGGCGCGCCGAACTGCTAGAGGCCGAGTCCGCCGCCTACCACGGCGCGGGCACCTGCACGTTTTACGGCACCGCCAACAGCAACCAAATGCTGCT
>CAMDHS010000290.1 GCA_945898115.1 Comamonas sp. lk | reverse complement strand
AGATCGGGGGCGCCCCCGGGCCATAACCCCTGGCCGCGCCAGCACATGCCTACGCTGCCACAAAAAAAAATTGAAAAACGGCGCCAAGACATGAGGCACATTGGCAAGCTGAATAAAGGAGTCTGAAATGCGATTTGTGGCAACGCTTTGTATTTGGGCGATGGCGCTTGCGGCGCACGCAGCAGACTGGAAGCTGATGACGACCAGCACGGACCTGAAAAAGGTCACCTATTGGTACGTGGACACGTCCAGCGTGGTAGTGCAAGCTCCACTGGTCAAAGCCAATTTGCGGACCGCCTGGTCGCAAACGCAGTTCGGGCCGGACAACACCGGATACCTCTCCACCACCTACATCAGCTACGTCGATTGCAGCCGCCGCTTATTGGCCTATACCGCCAACACCTATTACAGCGATTTCGATTCCACCAGTGCGCCCGTCCACCAAGAGGAAGAGCTTCCCTTAACTGACCTTGATTTCGCGCCACCCCGCCCCGGCACACCGGGTGAAATGCGGATCAACTATCTGTGCCAATCGTACGAAGGGTCGTCCAGCAAATCGATTTAGGCCAGCGCGAATGCACACCGGGACATGGAAGAGCTGCATGCGTGGCTTGCGCTCAGTGGTTCTTGACCCAATTCTCCAAAACCAGGCCGGGGTAATGGGCAAAGTCTGCCTCGTTGTTGGTGACCAGCGTGGCCTGCAGCGCGATAGCGTGTGATGCGATCAGCTTGTCCAGCGCGTCGCGGCTGCGGTCTTTGAATGCGGCGCGCACGGGCCCGTAAGCGCGTGCGGCCTGGGCCTCAAAGGGTGCGACCCAAATATCCTCCAGCAAACTGTCCAGCGCCAGGCGATTGCCCGCCTGAGACGCAGGCAAGCAACAGGCAATCCCAAATTCAAGCTCGGCCAGGGTGATGACTGAAATCACTACCTCGCCTACAAAACAGGCATCAAACCGCGCACGCACCTGGGGCGGCTGGTGTTTCATCAGATAGATGCAGATATTGGTGTCGAGCATGAACTTCGGGTTCATAGCGCCTCGCGTTCGCCCTCAACGTTTTGCCCGCGCCCCTGGACCATGAAGTCGGGCGAAAAACGGGCCAGCTTGGCCAGCACGTCGCCCATGCGGCGCTGGGCTGGGCGGATGCGCAACTCGTCGCCCACGCGCTCTATGACCAGTTCCACGTCCCACGCGCTGTAGGCCAGCTCTGCCGGAATGCGCACGGCCTGGGAATTGCCGTTTTTGAACAACTTGGTATTGGCCATGCCAAAGCTCCTAATGGATGTACATGTACATCTTAATACAAAGCTGCTTGGCGAACAGGCAGCCCTCTTGGACCGCGCTAAGCCGCGATCAAGGCCTGCCCATGCCCTCGGCCAGCACCACGGCTTCCATCAGGCCGCGGTCGTCCACGGCGTTGGGGAAATAGCTTTTACTCACCTGGATTTGCACCTGCGGATCGGCTGCGCCCATGGCGCGCACCGCGTCCAAGGCGCTTTGGCGGGCCAGGGTGGTGGCGGCGTCCAGGGCCAGCGCGGCGTTGGTGAACTGCTGCGTGCCCACGGTGGAATGCAGGCGAAACACGCCGCTGCCGTCGCCGTGCACTTCGACCCGCACCGCATGTGCCACCACGCCGGTGGCCGCGCCCACGGCGTTGGCCACGTCGCAAAACTCGGGGAACACCATCTCGCAGTCCAGGCGTTTGCCCACCTCACCGTAATACACCTTGACCGGGCCGCCCACGGCCACCACTGGCACGCTGGGGCGCAGGCTGACTTGGGTGAGGCCGACACGGCTCTCACCGCTGCACACGGCTTGCACCAGCTTGTCTTCGGGCAGGGTAAAGCCGCAGGCGGTGTCCAAAATGGCTTTGGCGGTCAGGCGCACGGTTTCGCTCCACACCAGTTGCGCGTAGGCCTGGGTGCGCTCGGGTGTGGGTAGCTTCATTTCACGCAGGCGGCAGCCCAGTTGCGCAGCCAGCACGGCAGCGGGTTTGGACCAGTTGGCCTGCAAGTCAAGCACATGGGCTGCGTCAGATGGGGTAAATCCTGCCACCTGCACCAGGCCCTTTTTTTGCAAGGCAGTAATCGCGCGCTGGGCGTGCTGCGAGGTGGCGAGTTTGCGCAGGGGCTGCGGCGCCTCGGTCACCAAGCGCAAGACTTCGGCCTCGCGCGGGGGCAACTCAGAAGTCAGCATGCCGGCCTTCGCACCAAAGGGCAGCAACACAAAGCGCCCGTGCATGGCGCCGCCGCCGTCCACGTCTGCCAGATCGGCCTGCAGCATGGCCAGCACTTGGGGGTAGCGCGCGCCCAGCAAGGCCACGGGCACGATGCGCTGGGGGTTGATGGTGAGTTTGCCCGCCACGCCCAGCGCCACTTCGCTGTCGCCGCCCAGGCCAATGGTGCGCACGTCAATGGCGCGCACCATGGTGCGCCAGCCGCCCACCTCGGCGCCCTCTTCGTTCACGCGCGGCCGGCCGTCGATCAGCACGCCCAAATCGGTGGTGGTGCCGCCCATGTCGGACATGATGAAACTTTGCAGGCCCGAGAGCCACTGCGCGCCCACCAAACTGGCCGCCGGGCCCGAAAGCACGGTCTCAATGGGCCGGGTGGCCACGCTTTGCGCCAGCGCCAGGCTGCCGTCGCCCTTGACGATCATCAGCGGGCAGACGATGCCAAGCTGCGCCATGGCACGGCCCACCGCGTCAATCAGGCCCGACACGCGGGCAATCAGCCGCGCATTGAGCGTGGCCGTCAGCGCCCGCCGGGGCGCGTCCAGCGACGACGACAACTCGGTGGACAAGGTGACGGGTTTGCCGGTGGCGGCCACGATCAGCTCGCGCGCCTGCAGCTCATGCGCCGAATTGCGCACCGCAAACGCCGAGGCCACGGCAAACGCGTCCACCTTGGGCGCCATGGCGGCCAGCGCGGCGCCCAGAGCGTCTACGTCCAGCGCCATGCGGGCCTCGCCATTGTGGTTATGGCCGCCGTCAATCACTGCAATCGGAATACCCGGAAACGCCTTGGCAATACCAGTGCGCTCGACCATGGCGGCATCAAAACCGATGAGCACCACCCCCACGGCGCTGCCATGGCCTTCGACCACCGCGTTGGTGGCCAGCGTGGTGGACACCGAGACCAGCGCAATGTCCTTGGCCGCCAGGCCCTGGGGCAGTTTGGCAATCGCGTCGGTAATGGCGCCCGTGACACCAATGGCCAGGTCGCCCTTGGTGGTGATCGACTTGGCGGACGCCACGACCTTGTGGCCCTGGGCTTCGATGATGGCGGCGTCGGTGTAGGTTCCGCCGGTGTCTACGCCGATAAGGTAAGAAGGGGCAGCGGGCATGGGGGTAGGAGCGTTCATGAAGAAACAGCGGCCACGCCGCTGTAGCAATATTCAAAGGTGGGGAGTGTGACACCACCGGAGGGGCGGCTTAGGGCATCTCAATAATGGCCATGGGAATCTGTTCGGTGAGCCAGAATTTGTCATTGGGCAGACTCACCACAATGGGGTACAGCGCCGGGGGCAGCTGCAATTGCACCCGGCTAATGGGCGTTTTGGCCTGCACCTGGGCCAGCACGCGAACCGGGTCGAGGTGGGA